>CAIJTV010000315.1:0-9441 GCA_903823635.1 uncultured Planctomycetaceae bacterium | reverse complement strand
CGGCTTCATGCTGCGGGAAATGTCTGCCAGCATTTCGTAGGGAAACTCAAACTCGTGATAGACATCGACCATGATGGCCAGATCAACACTGTTGTCCTTGAGTCCGGTGGTTTTTTGAGTGCCCTTGACGGGTTCAACGTTGGAGATACCAAACTTTTCGCAGTTCTCTTTAAGCCGTTCCAGCATTTCTTCCTGGACATCAACAGCCATGACTTTTCCGTCGGGAAGCAGCAGTTCAGCCATCCGCAGGGAGATGACTCCGCTGCCAGCTCCGATGTCTGCAACGACATCACCCGGCTTCAAATGCAATGATCGAACGAGAAGCGTAAGTCGCTCCTCTTCTTCACGACTGGAGCGTTCCAGCCAATCGGCTCCGGCAAATCCCATCACATGAGCGATCTCTCGCCCCATGTAGAACTTGCCGATGCCGTTAGGGTCATGATCTGGCCGACGTTCGTAGCGTTTCGAGGGCTTCTCGCCGGACGTCTCAGCGGTCTCGTCGGAAACGGCCGGCACGATGCAGATGACCAAAGTCAGCATCGACAACAAACATCGAACAAACCTGCTCATTTCGGAATTCCCCGACATGTAGACTAGCGAACTCAGATACTTTGATCGTGGAAGGGTAAAGGCAGTACCCATCCAGTGATCGGCAAGGCCAGGTGGCGACTGGCGGAGTGTTGAATTCATCCTGACCCGAAGCGTCAGCGAGGGATGTCGCGAGCAGATCGCAGGAAATTTGATCCCTTACTGACGTTTTCGGTTTTGATAGACCATGGCATCAACAAACCGCCAGCGTCGTGCCGTTACTTCGACTCTGATTTTTCGGCGGCAGGCTCGTCCTCAACAATGCTGGCCTTCTTGATGTAATCCAGCTTCGGAAACGACTTCTTCAGATACTCATTGCCACGGCTCTGAATGGCACCCTGGTCCGGATCTTCGCCATACTGGGAGTTGATCTTGTCAACAACATCCATTCCCTCAACAACTTTGCCGAACGGCGCAAAGCCCATGCTGTCGAGAAATCGGTTGTCCTTAAAGTTAATGAAGACCTGTGAGGTTCTTGAGTTCGGGCCGGAAGTGGCGAACGTGATGTATCCGCGGCGATTGGATTGAGTCACTTTGTCGTCCTTGATTTTTGCTTCTCGATAGTCCTTCTGCACGGCTGGATCGCCATTGATGCCGAACTGAACCATGAAATCCGGCACGACTCGAAAGAAGCGGCATTCGTCATAGAAGCCTTTGTTGATCAATGTATAAAACTGATCAGCGCCCCGAGGAGCCCATTCGCGAGTCACTTCGATCACGAAATCACCGCAACTGGTTTCAAATTTCACCTTGTAGCTTGCCGGAGCCTCATCAGCGGCGACGTTGGCGTTGCTTGAGCCAGCCAGCAGGGAAAGTACAGCACATGCAGTCAGGAACCATTTCATCGAAAACTCTCCATTGTCATTCGGATAAATCATGCGGGACAAGATGAGGACGTTGCTGCGAATCAGACTGTGATCGCAACGGCTCATTTTTGATTCTGACGACCGCTGGCTATGGCGCCGGAGTTCAGTGCCTTCAGGCCAACTCGCAATATTCCGTTGGCGGAATCGATTTTCGCAAGTCGAAACCTCGGTGCTCCGGGAACAATTACCGCGCCGTCAAATTCAAGGGGAAGTTTGACAGGCGGGATTTTTTCGGCAAGCGACTGCGTCGCATTGCGAACGATCGGGATCCAGACTGTGCCCGCCTGAACTGTCGTTACATCGGCGTTATCGACGGACGGCTCACCATCCGCCTCGCCTGCAGTTGGGATTATCAGTTGTTCGGATGGCTCATTTGAAGATTCCGACGCCAGATTGCCGCCAGATTCTCCCACATCCACATTTCGAATGGCGATTGTCCACTCGTCATCTGACAGCCGTTTTCCGCGTAGATTGAATGTGGTTGTCATCCAGCCGCTGGCCGCGCCGCCCTTTGGATGAATCTGAAACGTGGTGATCAGCCGGATGTCACCATCGACAAATTTCACCTGAAAAGGGTTAGTTCGAGCCAATTCCAGAGTAAACAGGGCGGCCTCCTCCGAGGCTGCAGACCGCAGTGCGGCAACGATGGACATCAGCCGATCGGAAGAAAAAGCTGGACCAGCGTCAGGGCCGTCTTCGGGCAGTTCGAGTTTCTGCAGTTGCTTGTCAGTGAGTTTCAACCCCGCCGGAAAATACTGAGTCAGCAAGGACTCAATCGAATCCTCGGAGACAAAGGCAACGACGGACTCATCACTGCGAAATGCACCCGCTTCTGCTGGCATCGCAGCCACTGCACCGTCGCGGAGACGTGATTGATCAACCGTCCAGACAGAAACGACATCTTTGGTGGATCGCGAACACCAGCGAAGACGAGTACTCCCGAAGATCGTATCGATCTTCCGTTGTGCCATCGTGACATCTTTCTGACGTTGCGAAAAATCTTCGTCGATCAGTCGATTGATTTTGGGCAGGACATCGCGAGACACATCTTCTGCCACAGCCTGATTGATCTGCGGTGTGCGACGAAGGACTTCATTCCAGGCCACGCGATCACTCAACGGTCCCAGCAACGGCATGGTCGCGCCGGCAGCACTTAAAACTCGCTGCGGAGTTTGCGAGGCCTGAATTGTTCCGTGGGCCGGAAGCGTCAAAAACGTTTTGCCGTCGAACCAAAGTGGTTTCGTGATTTCAAAATGATGCTGGCCGACACTGTCGACAGTGGCCTGAGAATTAAATCCAGTCGTCTGACTAGTGACATTGCCGGAATTCAACAGTTCGAAACGGAGGGATTTCTCATCGGGCACAATTCGCAGGCGCGTTTCCGTAACGGTCGACTGACTTCCTGTCACATTCGTATTCATCAGCAGCTTCGAAACGGCTTCCTGCTCATTTCGCGTGCGATGAAAACGTTCTTCCATCAGAGCATTGCGAATCGCGAAGCCAAACAGCGGCGTGGCGGTTGGCGTTGATGGGGGCTCCTGAGCAAATGCGAGGCGCGTGTTGAGGACATGGCAAACCGCCAGCAGCACGACGCTTATCGTGGCTTGAAGGAGATTTAGTCTTAAAGGACGTCCTTGCATTGCGATGGGGAGCCCTGAGCCGCTTGTTTAACGGATGGTTCGGACCTATTTTGACGTGGTCCGGCACAATTTCTACCACCGTTTCCGGAACTTCACCGGCTTCGGCGGGAAAATGACCATATTGCACTCATGAACCCCGGAATCGCCTGCGGAGATTGCGGAAAATCTGTCGCATGCACTGCCCGGCGATCGGTTTCTTTGGATATCTGCCGTCGATTCTGTTGGTCAACCCTTGTCATTGATTCGAGGATTCAATCCGTGATCGAAACGTCGTTCTCACGATTCCTGCTTCTGCTCGCCGCGTTCTCGTCCGTTTTTTTCGCCTCAGTTCACGAGGCCGCTGCGAACGAAGTGGAATTTGTTGTCGGAGATCTCATGGTCTCCGAAGGCGGCCAGTGGGACTCTGCAAAAAGCCGGCTGACATCTCCCTTTGGTGTGGCGTTCAATTCCGGCGGGGACATGTGGATTGTCGAACTCGAAGGCGGACGAGTTCACAAACTCGACAGCAGTGGCAAGCTGCACCATGCAGGTGGTGACGGTTCAACAAGCTACAAAGGTGACGGCGGACAACTTGCCGATGCAACTTTCAACGGGATGCACAACTGCGACACTTTGCCAAATGGAGATCTTTTGATCGGCGACAGTTGGAATCATTGCATTCGCAAGGTTGATGCGAAAACAGGAGTGATTACGACAATTGCAGGCAATGGCAAAAAGGGCTTCAGCGGAGATGGCGGACCGGCAACAGAAGCCACTTTCGATTTCGTGATGTGCATCACATTGAGTCCGGACAAGAATGTGATTCATGTGGCCGATCTGAATAACCATCGCATTCGCGCTGTTGACCTGAAAAACGGAATGGTCAGCACCGTCGCAGGCAATGGTAAAAAGGGTGTTCCGACGAATGGTGCTACCGCCGTAGACAGCCCACTGATTGATCCACGAGCTGTTGTTCAGGACTCAAAGCAAAACATCTGGATTCTCGAACGTGGCGGACATGCGCTGCGAGTTATTCGGCCGGATGGTACGATTCATACAACGGCTGGAACAGGTGTTCGAGGCTTCATTGACGGTCCCGGGCTGCAGGCTCAGTTCGGTTCTCCCAAACATCTTTGCATCGACAACGCCGACAACATTTATATCGCTGACGACGAGAACGGTGCGATTCGTCGAGTCGATGCGAACAGCGGCGAGGTGACCACGATCCTCAGCAAAGGTCATGGGGATGCCCGAATTCGCCTGCGCCATCCGCACGGTGTTACCTGGCACGACGGTTTTCTGTACGTTGTCGATATGGGCAATAATCGCATTGTGCGGATGAAGCTGTAAGAGCGAAACTCAGGGCGTTGGGTGTCTTCATCGTTTAACGGCAAGCCGCAGGCGTCGTTTTGTGATTCGCCTACACCTCGCCGTTAAACGAAAATACTGAATGCTCGCTTATATCAACAGCCGTCTGCGTCCAGGGTCTATGTCTTTTCGCGACCAATAACTTCAATAATTGAAGAGTTGCTTCTGAGTCCAGACCTTCGAAGTCGCTCGATTCATCGCACGTTGCACAATGCCCTTGGAGTTAATCGTCAGTTCCCGACCCTTCATTGCGCGAGCCACCAGTTTGAAGGTCAATTGCTCGGCCGATGCTTCAACGAGATCTTTTGGTTTCAGATCGTACTGTTGCATCAATTCGACAATCGGCTGAGGGCCTTTGTTGCGTTCGTTGCCTGCGAGGTTATCGATCTCTTCTGTCTGGCCAGGAACCTCAGCTTGTTCATCATTTGTCATTGAAAGAGCCGTACTCGGTGGTGGAGATATTGCGTAATTTGTTCAATAGTCCGGGCGTTTTCGTTGCCGAATTTGCGAATTGCACCGAGTATCCTCAAAGCGACTCCTCAAGGCAACACTCTGTTGAACCGATTAGCAAACCTTAAAGTCAGTTCTTATCTCTCCTCTGGAAAATCCTTACCAGATAATGCTTATGTCTGAAAATACTCTTTGGCCGGTGAAAACTCGTGAGCTGCACAATCATCACTTTGATTCCACGATCTGGAATGAATTTCAGTTTCGGGATGATGACATCGTCATCGCGACGTATGCCAAATCCGGCACGACCTGGATGCAGCAGATCATCGCTCAGTTATTGTTCAACGGTGATCCGGAACTGGCTGTGGCTGAGATCTCTCCATGGCTCGATCTGCGTGTTCCACCCAAAGAAGTAAAGCTTCCGTATGTGGAAGCTCAGACTCATCGACGGTTTCTGAAGACTCACTTGCCGGTCGATGCGTTAGTGTTTTCGCCGCGAGCCAGATATCTCTATATCGGACGAGATGGTCGTGATGTTGTCTGGAGCCTTTACAACCATCACGCGAATGCGAATCAGTTATGGTACGACGCTCTGAATGAGACTCCTGGCCGAGTTGGTCCGCCGATCGAGCGACCAACAGAAGATCTGCGCCAGTACTGGAACGACTGGCTTGCTCGAGACGGATTTCCGTTCTGGTCATTTTGGGACAACGTTCGCACGTGGTGGCAGATTCGAAATCTTCCCAATGTGCGTTTCGTGCATTTCTCAGAACTCAAGCGAGATCTTCCCGAAACAATTCGTCAGATTGCAGAGTTCCTGCAGATCCGAATCAATGAGTCGCGTTGGTCGGCCATTCTTGAGCATTGCTCATTCGAGTGGATGAAAAAGAACGCGACGAAGAGTGTCCCTCTCGGCGGTTTATTCTGGGATGCAGGGGCAGGAGTCTTCATCAACAAAGGCGTCAATGGTCGCTGGGCTGATGTTCTGACTGCAGAAGAATCCGTCGAGTACGAAAAGATCGCCGTCAGTCAGCTGGGCCCGGAGTGCGCGCGATGGCTGGCGACTGGGGAACTCGCGACTCGCTAAACTTCGAGGTGATCATCTATTCGATGCCAAGCCACTGTCAGGAAATGACTCCTACTTTCCGCCCTGCTCTTTGGAAGGCATTGACGGCGAATTCCAATTGCTCGCGAGTATGCGCGGCGGACATCTGAGTTCGGATGCGGGCTTCGCCTTTGGGAACAACGGGGAATGAAAATCCGACGACGTAAATGCCCTCCTGCAGCAGTTCATCGGCAAGTCGAGCGGCCAGCGCGGCGTCTCCGATCATGACTGGGATGATTGGATGCTCGCCCGGCAGAAGTCGAAAACCGGCGGCTGTCATCTCGCTGCGGAAGTAGCGGGAGTTCTCCTGAAGTTGAGTTCTCAGGCTTTGCGACTCATTCAGCAACTCTAATGTTCTAACGGATGCTGCGGCAATTGGCGGTGCGAGTGTATTCGAAAACAGATACGGACGAGATCGTTGACGCAGCAGATCGATTAGCGGTCTGCGGCCACTGGTATAACCGCCGCTTGCTCCTCCGAGAGCTTTCCCCAGAGTTCCTGTGAGTATATCGATGCGATCAGCGACCCCAAAATGTTCGGGGGTTCCTCGTCCCGTTGGTCCCATGAACCCCACCGCGTGTGAATCATCCACCATGACGATCGCGTTATACTTGTCAGCCAGATCACAGATCTCCGGGAGATTGGCCAGATAGCCGTCCATGGAGAACACGCCATCCGTCGCAATCATGCGGAAGCGACAGGACGCTGCAGCCTGAAGCTGTTCCTCCAAATGGGCCATGTCATTATTGCGATATCGAAACCGCTGCGCTTTGCAGAGTCTGACGCCGTCGATAATGCTGGCATGATTCAGTGAGTCTGAAATGATCGCGTCCTGGTCGCTCAGCAGCGTTTCGAAGAGGCCACCGTTTGCGTCAAAGCAGGATCCGTAAAGAATGGTCTCTTCGGTTCCCAGAAACTCGCTAAGCTTTGCTTCCAGTGTTCTGTGGATGGTCTGAGTGCCGCAGATAAAACGAACGGAGGCCATGCCGTAGCCCCAGCGGTCCAGGCCTTCGTGGGCCGCTCGAACGATCTCCGGATGATCCGCCAGCCCCAGATAATTATTCGCACACAGATTCAGCATTGGTCGCTGATCGAGCAGACGAATGTCGGCCTGCTGCGGTGAATCAATCGTTCGTTCCGACTTAAACAGTCCCTGACTGCGAATAGATTCCAGTTCTGCGACTGCATGTTCGAGAAGTGTGGACAAGAGAAGGCTCCGACTGTCATGATCCGGGAAAGCAATGGTGGCCTAAACAGGGCACTGGAGCGAATAGTGCGCAGCACCCTTCGGGCCTTTCGGCTAGTGGTTCCAGACCCCTTTTCTGAGCAATCCGGAATGTATCGGCAGAATTCTAGCAGCGAAGGTCGGCCGACCCCAGCAAAGGCTCCCATTGATGTCCAAATTTGAACACTCGCCGGACGAAGTCGTAACCGGGACGATGGATTCTCTAACGGAGACTCCGGTCGCAAAACGAGCTGCCACGCTGAACGCCCAGACCAGAGTTCTGCAGACGTATGAACAGCATCGACAGAAGACCATGGAGCTTGTTTCGTTGGCGGCTGCCGAACTTAGTGGAGTCGTGGAACGAACGGTCTCAGTCTTGGGGGCCGGAAACTGCATGGATCTGGATCTGCAGCAACTGGCAACGCTCTTTCACAAAGTCACTTTGCTGGACCTCGATCGCGAGGCGGTAGAATCCGGAGTCAACGTTGCTGAAAGCCTGCCGACGTCTCGAGTGCAGATCGTGGCTCCGGTCGATCTCGCATCCCCTCTGGCCACAACAACGGCGGCATCATGGTTGGGAGCCGATTCGATTGCTCAGCTCTGCCAACAACTCGCGAATCCACTTGCCATTCTGCCTGTTGCCCCGGCAGATGTGGTGGTTTCAACGTGTGTTCTGAGTCAGATACTGAGTGGCCTGACGCAGTCGGTGACCGATAAGCATCCGCAGTTTCTTGCACTGATTCAGGCGGTGCGACGAGGTCATCTGGTGCGAATGCTGCAATTGCTGAAACCCGGTGGTCGAGGCATCCTGATCAGCGACCTCGTCTCTTCCGAAACTACTCCCGCGCTGACTTCGATCGATGATGCCAGTTTGCCGAAACTTCTGGCTCAGGCGCTCGCGACGGGCAACTTTTTCTCGGGGCTGCATCCGGGTGTGATGCTGCAGGATTTGGGAACGAGTCCCGACATCGCTCCGGATGTTGAATCGCCCATCATGACGGCTCCATGGCGATGGAAAATGGGGACACGAGTCTATGCTGTCTATGCGATCACATTTCGAAAGCGATGAATCCGACATGCACGTGCGGCCCTCTGATCGATGAAGCGAAAATCAGTGATTTGCGAGGCTGGGAAGCGGGACGGGATTGATGTTTCTCCTGCCAATCCGACTGTTCACACTCATTTGACGCCGTCATACTCCCGATGCAACTGCGCGAATGCTGCATGGCTGTACGAATCGACGTCCACGGGTTTGCGGCATCGAATAACATCAGGTCAGGGCGTACGGAATCTGGTTTGAAGAGGCGAGGAGTTTTTGATGACATCAAGGACAAGATACCGTTGTGTACCTCTGTTTGGTCCTCCCGGTGTGGGCAAGGGGACACAGGGTGGAATCCTGGCACATATCCCGGGCTTCTTTCACTTGTCCGTCGGTGATGTTTTTCGATCAATCGATATCGGGTCGCCCAACGGTCGCGAAGTCTACAAGCATATTTCGCGGGGTGAACTTGTTCCCGACGAATTGACGATTCGCATCTGGCGAAAAGCTGTCGAAGCTTACGTCGCTCTGTCGTGGTTTAAGCCGCGCGAAGATCTGCTGATTCTGGACGGGATGCCCCGCAATGTGAATCAGGTGCAACTGGTTCAGGAGTATCTGGAGATACACAAAGTGATTTATCTCAAGTGTTCGGACGAGGAGGATATGGTGCATCGAATTCGCCGCCGGGCGATTCGAGAAAACCGAACCGATGATGCCAACGAAGACATCATCCGTCGACGCTTCGATATTTACCGCGAAGTCACAGCGCCTGTGCTGCAACAGTACGATCCAGCCATCATTCACGAAGTGGATGCAAACGGTTCGCCTGCTGAAGTGCTGGGCTCCATTCTGGACTGTCTGATCCCGGTGCAGAATGAACTGTTTAAGGCGAACAAAGTCGAAGAAGACGATGAGTAGAGAACTGGTTGGGCCTTAGGAGAATTAAAGGCTCCGTCGACGGGATTCTTTTCACGGCCGCGTGGCTTCATCGCTCCCGCGGGCGAACAATCAGCAGATTGGCATCATAGGTCAAAATTCCCAGCAGGATCGAACACACGACGCGATCGAGCGATACTTCGTACTTGTAGTTTGTCGAAATCGGATTGGGATGAAACGGGTCCGCCACAAGAACAGATCGTTCGATTGAATCATATCCGCATAGGACCGCAAAGTGTCCGCTG
>CAIJTV010000314.1:0-1772 GCA_903823635.1 uncultured Planctomycetaceae bacterium | reverse complement strand
GGCGCCTCGCACGGTCACATCCAGATCGGGGTATTCAGCAATCGCCGCTCCACTGGCCGAATAGATCGACGCTCCGGACTCATTCACCATGACCTTCGTGACCTTCAAACTGTGTTGTTTCATCAGGTCCGAAACAAACTTGTCGGTTTCACGCGACGCAGTCCCGTTGCCAATCGCGATCAGCGTTGCGTTGTGTTTTTTGATCAGTTTGAGCAGCGTGTTTCCCGCCCCATCAAGGTCCGAGCGTGGCGGAGTCGGATAAATCGTTTCATTGCAAAGGAAACGTCCGGTTTCATCCACCACGACAACTTTGCAACCCGTTCGAAATCCGGGGTCGATTCCGATGGTCACCTGAGGCCCGGCCGGAGATGCCATCAGAAGGTCGCGAAAATTCTTCGCAAACACTTCGACGGCTTCTCGATCGGCTTTCTCCTTCAGGGTTTGCAGCAAAGCACTCTCCGCCGAAGGCCGCAACAGCCGGTCATAACAGTCGACGGCTGTCGCTTCGAGCTCCGCCTTGAATTCGAAAGTTGGATTGGTCACGAGTCGAGACTTTAGATGTCTCTGATTGGTTTCATCATCCATCCCGAGGCTGATTCGCAGCACGCCTTCCGCTTCGCCGCGCTGCATCGCCAAAAATCGATGAGCTGGCATCCGGGACACTTTTTCACTGCAGTCAAAGTAGTTCTCAAACTTGCTGCCTTCTTCGGCCTTGCCCTTCTTGACGACTGAAACCAGTTCTCCACGTTGAGCCTGCTCGAGGACCCATTGTCGAGTAGCGACGTTCTCGGCCCATTGTTCCGCCACGATGTCACAAGCGCCCTGAATGGCGACTTTTTCATCGGGCACGTCTTTGTCGGCGCTGATGAACTTTCGAATGATGTCGGCCCGCGATCCGGACAGCCGCTGTTGACTGAAGAGCAGATCGGCCAAAGGCTGCAGACCGCGCTCACGAGCAATCGCAGCTCGAGTTCGCTTCTTTGGCTTATACGGCAGGTACAGATCTTCCAGCACGCGAGGATCCATGCAGGTCACGATTTGCTTTCGCAGGGCTTCCGTGAGCTTTCCCTGCTCGGCGATCGTCTTCAGGATCGTATTCTTGCGAGCGGCCAGCTCTTTTGCTTTGGCAAGCAGATCCTCAATGGCTCGAAGTTGTCGTTCATCGAGCCCCTTCGTGACTTCTTTCCGATACCGCGCGATGAACGGAATCGTGTTGCCTTCTTCCAGCAGCCGTACGGTTCCCTCAACCTGAGTCGTCGAAAGACTCAGCTCCTTCGCGGCGACCTGACAGAAATCATCAGCAGAAAATTCAAAGCCAGCATCGCTGACAAGTGGTGAGGTACTCATAGGAGAACAGGTTGACCGAAAAAGCTCGCGGAAACAATTTGCAACAAGGCGGCAGGCAGGAGATCGCTGACCGGCTCATTATAGAACAGACAGCTCAAGTTCTGAGGATCGATTGGCATCATGATCGCCGGGTCCAATCGCTGTACGATGGACATTCTCTTTCCGCCGCTCGCCTGAAAGCCTACAACACGCCTCATTGTGATAAAAAAACACGATCACGTCGATGTCCGATGG
Source organism: uncultured Planctomycetaceae bacterium (assembly GCA_903823635.1). Taxonomy (GTDB): domain Bacteria; phylum Planctomycetota; class Planctomycetia; order Planctomycetales; family Planctomycetaceae; genus SXXK01. The sequence goes on along the minus strand of CAIJTV010000314.1, from coordinate 191 downwards.
AAAATCCTCTGCAGTGTTTGCCCTTCATGCGTTTTCAGCCAGAACCACCTTCCGCTGGTGCCGCGCGGATTAAAGGCAAATCCCAGAAATGCATGTGCGATTTTGGCCCAATTTTCGTTCTCATAGCGTTAGATAAAACTTTCCGATCAGAACTGAACAGGACTTTGGAGCAAAAAATGAATCAAGCAGTC
>CAIJTV010000313.1:0-2226 GCA_903823635.1 uncultured Planctomycetaceae bacterium | reverse complement strand
GACATGCAGACCCCAGCGGCGAGCAACACAGGAAACCGTCGCATAAGATTCAATGGGATCTTCGCTGTAGCTCCAGTGACGATAACGAATGTTACGACCGTCAGCACACACCTGAATTCTTGCTGGTGTCACCGTCCGGCGCAGAAGTCGGTTGCTCAATTCACCGGCCACAGCGGCTTCCGTAACGCCTTTGCGAATATGACCGGCCGTCACTTCAACCGCGTGGACCAATACTTTGCTCAGTTTTCGCAAACGGTCGACTTCGAGACCCGTGAGCGGCAGACGAAGTTTGGCAATTCGTTTGCCGACGTTACGAGTCCCCTCGAACCCAGAGTCGCTCACGACCTTGCGGCCACGACAGAGATCTTCCACCAATGCACAGTGTGGCTGAAACCATTCGCGTTGCTTCAACTGGAAACCGAGGCCAAAGCATTCTCGTTCAAAGAGCTGCGCGGAATCAACGGCGTTCGTGGCAAACAGACGAGCGTCTTCGGTGACAAATACGCTGCTGGTACAACTGTCGGACGCACATCGACTTAAATCCCCGCCAGCCGTAAACCATGCGATGTTAGCCGGGTCCTGGAGCAACACAGCATCGGCACCAACCGACGCAAGGAATGCTCGAACCCGCTCCTGCTTCTCTTCGACATCAGCCAGACGGCGTTTGTCCTGAATCAGACAACGACGGCGGGATGCATCATCCATGCTGCCAGAGCTCATTGAGAACTACTCCTGCCGTGCCGATTAACGATGCCGGACAATGCTTTGGGCCTAATCTTCAGGTGTGCCCAATTCAGACTGCCAGACACCATCGTTTTTAAACTGACGCCTAAGACCCCGCACTTTGGAATTTCCAGATTCTGCGAACTCACGTTTTATTCGCAAAAACATCCGGCCACAACAGCCCCGTCATGTCCGGCCGCAAAAAAACTATAACGTCGGGAGTCCGCCAGACAGGCAGCATTTATGACAATGTTGCTCGCGATGACGCCTCTGTAGGGATTGTGAGGACTCTAGCGAAGCAAAAGTCACTCCGCTGGAACAGGTCTCACGACGCTGAAACAGCCTAAATCAGGCTCATCCCGGAAATGTTCGTTGCCCTGGGAGGAACGGAAGGGTGCGTTGCCGGGACTGAGGGGCTTCCCTAGAATCCGTCACAGGGCTGCCAAAGTGGGATTTCGCGGCAGCCAGACCCCTGTTAAGGACATGTGAGCGGCCCCAATGCTCGAACGGCGTGAGCTTTTTCCAAACGTAATTGAACTCAACTTTCAGGCGCGACGTCGACTGGGATGCTGTGTGTATCTGATTTTCTCCGGCAGCGACTGGATGCTGCTGGATATCGGGTACGCTGACACCGTCGATGAAATCATCGATCTGATTCGTCAGATGGACTTCCCTCTCGCCAACTGCAAGTATCTCGTCGCGACACACGCGGACGCGGACCATGTCCAGGGATTCCAGCGCGCGAAAGAGCTGCTGCCGGGTTCGCAGCTCGTTGCTCATCCCGATGCGAAGATCATTCTCGAGTCGAACGATCGCATTGCTTCATTTGCAGAAATCCCCGCGCAGGGAATTTCCATCGACATGCCGAACTTCGTGATCGACAAAGAGGTCGATGAAGGAACAACACTGGAGCTTGGCAAACTGAAGATCCAGGTCTGGCATACTCCGGGTCATGCCGTCGGTCAGTTGGCATTTCGACTCGGGAACCTTCTGTTTTCCGGCGACAATATTTTCCGGGATGGATGCGTTGGCAGTATTGATGCACATCATGGTTCTGACCTGCCAGCGTTTATTGACTCCCTGAAGCGAATTCAGAAGAGCAGTGTTGAGTGGTTGTTGCCAAGTCACGGACCAGCATTCCGAAATGAAGCAAAGCTGCTGCAGTCGGCGATTGATCGCCTCGACAAATATCAACACATGGCCGACTTCGGAACGTGCGCCGTTGACTGGCCTTTGCTGGACGAGTGGGAAGCGGAACTTGCGAAGGGTCAAAATCCGGCTGCATCCTGATTAAGCGTCGGATGCGGTTGCGTGATGGTTTCGTGGCGGAATTACTAAAAGTATCAGGCGACTCTCATGAATGATGTGCTCGATTTTCTTCGACAGCAGCAATCGATCTCGCTGGAGCAGCTTTGCAGCTTCCTCCGCATTCCCAGTGTCAGCGCGGACAGTGCTTATGCTCCGCAGATGGGAATTTGTGCCGAGTGGGTGCAGAACTCAATG
>CAIJTV010000312.1:0-2126 GCA_903823635.1 uncultured Planctomycetaceae bacterium | reverse complement strand
TGCTCCATATCGACTTCGTTATTGCCCAAATCACCCGTCGGACCATCAAAAACAACGCGCCCATTATTCACCATCACCACTCGACTGCAGACCGCGCGAACTTCCTGCAGGATGTGAGTCGACAACAAAATCGTCTTCGTCTTTGCCAACTCAAGAATCAAATCACGAACACCATGCACCTGATTTGGATCAAGACCACTGGTGGGCTCGTCAAGAATCAAAACATCGGGATCGTGCAACATCGCATGAGCCATCCCGACTCGCTGACGAAACCCGCGTGATAATTTCGAAATCGGCTTCCGCCAGACTTCCGCGAGGGAACATTTGTCCGAAACCCATGCCATCCGCTTGGCCAGCAGGTCGCCCTTTAATCCGCGAACTTCACCCATATACTGCAGCAACGTCTCCGGGGTCATCTCCACGTAGAGCGGCCCGTTCTCGGGCAGATACCCCAAGTGCTCGCTGGCTGCAATGCGGTTCTCCGCAACGTTGTAGCCCGCAAGAAATGCTTCGCCGCGACTGGGGGAAAGGAACCCTGTCAGCATTTTCATGGTCGTACTTTTCCCGGCGCCGTTCGGCCCGAGAAACGCACAAACCTGCCCGCGTGGCACTGAAAACGTAACGTCCCGAGTCGCCGCAAATTCTCCGTAGAACTTGCTCAGCCCGCGGGCTTCGATCATCACATCAGACGAAGTGCTGGATTTTGAACTCATTAGCTCGTTTCTCTGCCTTCTGATCTATCCAACCAGGGCTTCACCCCTGAACCAAACGGCCAATCGGCCGGAAATCTAAACCAACAACACTTCCTCGAACGGCCTTTCGTGGGCATTAAGATGCCTCAGCCGACGAAGTCCCGGAGATTTTTCTACAACTCTCAAACCCCGTAGACCAGCAACGCATGGTCGCGACTTTGGCAGAGAATACAATCGAGGCCGTCCTCCGCCCGGATCGTGGACGCCCGACACCTTTTTCAACGCGTTGCCCTCGTGCGACCCTTGATCGCGCAAAACTGCCGGAACGGCAGCGGCCCGCGTTTTTGGCCTCAAAGTTGCAAACTTCGTTCCAGAAACTGGCAACGCCGATGGCCACGTTTTCGTGGGAAGCGAATTGTTGGTTTTGCCGGGCTCCGAAGCAACAGTGACACTTACCGGAATCGCAAGCAAGGAGTTTCCCGGTTTTTGCCTCGCTGGTGCTTCGGTTGGTATTATTCTCCACACGGTGTGAATTGAGGCCGGGTGTTCGCGGAACACCGTAAACGAGGAGAGCCTCAATCGCAGCCGCGCACTGAATAAATCAATAGCTCACAAAGATCCCGTGTTTTTGTGTTTGCTGGCTGCCAAAGTCGCGATCATCTGGATCAGAGGCTCTTCGAAGGCCAGTTCACTGGTGAAAACCGAGCCTTGCCACAACAATTGCCCACTATTCAATTCAGACTTTTCAGCGGAGCATCGTTCCAATGCCATTGTTGGGTGTGAACATCGACCACGTCGCAACCGTCCGTCAAGCGCGACGTACCAATGAACCTGACCCGGTTCATGCGGCTGTCCTGGCAGAATTGGGTGGAGCCGACGCGATCACGGTACATTTGCGAGAAGACCGGCGCCATATTCAGGATCGCGACGTCCGCCTGCTGAAAGAAATCTGTCGAGTCCGCCTGAATCTGGAAATGGCGGTCTCCGACGAGATCACAACGATTGCCCTGAATCTGGTGCCGGATCAGGTGACTTTGGTTCCCGAACGACGCGAAGAAATTACAACCGAGGGCGGACTGGATGTGAAGACTCACTTCCAGCGAATCCGCCAGTGCATCGATCAGCTTCAAGGCGCTGGAATCATGTGCAGCCTGTTTATTGATCCTGATGTTGCTCAGGTCGAAAAAGCCAGGGAGCTTGGCGTCGAAGCCGTTGAACTACACACTGGTTGTTACGCCGACGCGCGAACACCAGAAAAAGTCGAGTCCGAATTCGATCGCCTGCGTGAAGCGGGACTATATGCCAACGCTCAGGGACTAAAACTGAATCTTGGACACGGGCTCACTTATCGCAACGTACGCCGAGTAGCCGAAATTCATTGTGTGCACGAACTCAACATTGGTCACTCGATCGTGGCTCAGGCCATGATGGTGG
>CAIJTV010000311.1:0-2394 GCA_903823635.1 uncultured Planctomycetaceae bacterium | reverse complement strand
GTTTTTTGTTAACCTGTGTGTTCAAAAGGTGTCATCCAGCCGACACACCAATTCCAATCCGCGCCCGTAGCTCAGTTGGATAGAGCGACCGCCTTCTAAGCGGTAGGTCAGTGGTTCGAATCCACTCGGGCGCATTCGAAAAAGCCAGTGTTTTGCGAGGTTTTCGCGAGGCACTGGCTTTTCTGATTTTGGCCGTGTAATCAACTCGTTTTTGCGGCTTGAAGAATGTCAGGCTCCTGTCTCTCGCAATTCTCCGTCTCAGAAGAATCAGTGAAGGGCAAGCAATGGAGCTTATGCTTTAACTAGCTCATTCTGTTTGTTTGCTCAGATCAAAGGCCCCGTTTGCCTCACGCGAAGTAATTCATCGACAGCTTGCGAACAAAATCTCGTGACGTTCCGTAGCCGACGATCGCGACATCCAGATCGGTGTTGCGATGAATGTTCAATGCATAACGGATCGAGTCGGCGATCCTATCGGTCAGATTGCCAAACGCTCCGCCGCCCAGCCGAGTCAGAAAGACCGTTCGATTCCCGTTCGCGTGGGTGTTCAGAATCGCGGCGCATATGTTGATTCGGAAGCTGCTCAAAGCACGAGCCTGGCGAATGGCCTCCACGCCGACGATGAATGCCCGCTGTGGGCGATTGCTCCACCATCCAATTGGTGAGCTAACGCGACACGGAGGTTCCAATGGATGGTGTACTGTTCACTATCTTGGCGGGTGACGACCTATCTTCATGGATTTAACGGCAATTGTATGCGAGCCACCGTTGCCGCAGGCGAGGCCGCGAACATTGCAGCGTGGGCGGCCTCGCCTTTGGCCTGGATTTGGGTCCGGATGCCGAACCGCCGTTAGAAAGGCGTAATGAAAATGGAAACGTGACAGGAAAACTTGCTGAATTCCGACAGACAAAAAATTGGCCCAATATTCATGGCGGCGGCGAATTGATCGCCGTTATCCTGAATCACGGATCAGGTGACGCAAGATTCCCGTGGACGACAGGGATTCTGATCGCGGATCAATTGCTTCTGATCGTGATTCCCATAACTTCCGGTTTTAGTATTCGGGGCAACAGAGAGTAACGATGGCTGCGTGAGAGCAAAATCAGGGCGTGAGACAGCCCAAATTTTTCCTGTACGAATGTCTTGGATTGACTTTCTTTGTACTCCCGAATGGTCATGCTGTAAAAAACTTCTTTCGTCTTGTTTTTCTTGTCACGTCTTCTTCCCAAGTACGCCTTTCCATGACTCGAAACAGTCAAAGCATCCTATGGAATGAGCTGATTCAGGCGGCTCGGGATGGCGACGATGGGGCTCTGAACGAAATTTGGCAGCAACTTCGTGCGTACCTTCTGATCTTCGCGGATCAAAGGCTGGATGACGGCCTCAAGGGAAAGCTGGATGCTTCGGACATAGTCCAGCATTCTCTTATGGAAGCTCATCGTGACTTTGGATCGTTTCGAGGCCAAACAGAAGATGAACTCAAGTCATGGATCAGTCGACTTGTGGTTCATAACCTGATGGATGCGGGAAGAAGGTTTCGACAATCTCAGCAGCGAAGCGTTGCGAAGGAAGTTGCCTGGGATACTCTGTCCGATATGTCGGCAGCCCGACATCAGACATCCGCCAGCAGTTTGGTTCGGCGTCGTGAAACCGATGACGAATTGCTGCGAGCGGTTGCCCAACTTCCTGAACGCAGTCAGCAGGTCCTGGAACTTCGGCATCGCATGGGGCTGAGTCACGCCGAGGTGGCTGAGGAGTTGGGAATGACGGAAGCCGCGGCCAGGAAACTTTGGTCAAGAATTGTTGAAGAACTTCAGGAACGATTGTCTCCCCCAAATGTCACATTCCCCGTCAGACCAGAATAAAGTGACGGAAGACCGCAAACAGAGCAACCTTCGCTCAGTGGATGCGGCCGAAGTGATTCGGCGACTCGACAAACTCTGGATCAACGAGCCCGCAGCCGTTGCGGGACCATTCAGCAGTGCCGTTGGCACGAGTGTCGGCCGATATGTGCTCGAACGCATTATCGGACGAGGAGCGTTCGGAATCGTGTACAAGGCACACGATCCGGATCTGAATCGCGCGGTGGCCATTAAGATTCCTCGCCCGGATGTGCTTCTTGACGGTGATCGACTTGCACGATTTGAAACCGAAGTTCAGGCGTGTGCTCGACTGGATCATCCGGGCATCGTACCGCTGTACGAAGCCGACCTTTCCCGAGCTGTTCCGTACATGGCCTCCGCGTATTGCCCCGGGCCGAATCTGCAACAATGGATGGATGAAGCCGCCAAGCCCTGTGCAATCGACGCGGCCGTGGCTTTTATCGAGAAAGTGGCCAGGGCCGTTCAATCCGCTCACGACCATGGCATTGTTCATCGCGACCTGAAACCCGG
>CAIJTV010000310.1:0-1712 GCA_903823635.1 uncultured Planctomycetaceae bacterium | reverse complement strand
CCGAAACATACAGAGTGTGGGTCTCGAATCTGTCAACTGGCAAGAGTCCGGTGATTCTTCAGGAAGGACTCACCACGAATTCATTCACTCCAAACGCAGCCCTGCCGATTGGCGTGTATCGAGTCTGGGTTGCGGCATGGTCGGGCGGAATCAGCGCGGGCTGGTCATCGCCAATCGATATTCAAATCGCACCAGCACCGGTTCAGAGTGATGTCACGCCGACGATGCTGGGTGAAAAATTCAACTGGACCAGCGTGCAGGGAGCCACCAGCTACGAGTTTCAGCTTAAGAATCTGAAGACGAACGAGCTGACGTTGAACATCAGCGTTCAGGGGACTTCTCTGACACAGGTTCCTGTGCTGTTCAGTGGAACGACCTACCGCTGGTGGGTACGAGCCAAGAGTGCTCAGGGCGTTTATTCGCTGTGGAGCGGCCCAAAAGACTTCATCGCCGGTGGCCAACCAACCGTGCTGACGCCAACGGGAAGCTCGACAAACCGGACGCCATTGATTACCTGGCAGGCTGTCGAAGGAGCCGTGAAGTATGAACTGCTGCTGCGTCGTGATGACTTGACGGCAGTGGTCCTCAACAAGAAAGACATTCTTACGAATTCATTCACCCCCGCCGCGCTTGCGGCCGGAAACTATCGAGTCTGGATTCGTGCCATCAACGCAAACGGAGTTATGACAACCTGGAGCGTGGCCCAAACGTTCACGATTACGACCGTGACTTCAAACGAGGAGCCAGCAACAGGCAATCCTCTGGCTGCGTCATTGCTTTCTGATGATGCAGAGGCAATCAACGACCTGCCGGTTCTAATCGCGATGGCGGAGCGAGACCATGCTCCGGCAACCGAAGATGGTCCGGAAGACACACCCGCCGAATCAGAGTCAAACCCTACCGGCGAACCACCAGTACCATCGACCGTCCCAGAAGCCGTCGAAAGCCCGATCGTGGAACTGATCGATCTCGCGATTTCTGCCTGGACTCAGCGACCGGTAGATTTGGCATAGCTTCGACCGGACCAACGATCGGAGCTAACAGCCATAAAAACTGCGTGGCCTACAGAAGACCGCGTGAATTCACGCCAGCGGTTTCTGACGATAATGATGCACTCGATAATGGAACACCAGGGGCACTGTCTGTTGGTTCAGCGACAGTGCTTCTGGATAAACTCAATGATCGGAGTGGAGTCGTCAAGTCCATGGACGTGACCGATTCCAGGCTTTCCGATCAGAATGATTTCGCCACCCAGTTCCTTGTATCGATCCGCAATCACTTTCGTGTTCTCATCCCACGGCACAACCTCATCGGCATCACCGTAAACGTGAAGCAGGGGCACCTTGGCTGCAGCCAGCGGCTTGAGTGAATCGATTGGATTCAACAGCACCTTGAACAACTCATCTTCGGTCTTCACATTGTAAGCAGCCAGCAATCGATCGACCTCAACGGTGCTTCCAATTCCGTGCCCTTTGCCCATCGGCCAGCTCTTGGCATCACAAACCGGAGCATCACCGTAGATGCAGGCGACTTTGTCTGGATTCTGCGAGGCCCAGTTGTAGCAATACAGACCTCCACGACTGACTCCCACAAGAGCGGCCTTCGGCCCAAGCCCATGTTTCTTCGTCAGCACATCATAAACCTCATTCCAATGAGCGACTGCCGTCGGGCTGCCAAACTGGTTTGAGATTTGCGTGTAGACGATGTGAAAT
>CAIJTV010000309.1:0-1909 GCA_903823635.1 uncultured Planctomycetaceae bacterium | reverse complement strand
GCATCTATAATGAAATGCTCGGGCATCCGTCGGAAAACAGTGCGGTCCTGGTGCTGAAGGGCATCGCTCAGCACTATCGCTTGATCTGTCTGAATGATCCGCAGAAAAATGACCACGCTCTCGTTATTCAGGAAGCCACCGTCTGGTTACAGAGCAACCGCCAACTGGCAACAAGTCAGTCGGGCCTTGGAATCCTCTGGGAACGTGCGATTGCCGCCGAGAAACTCGGGGCCACCCGCGAGATGCCTGAAAAGGAAAAAGAAGCCATCCTGCGGTCTGCGATGGATGACGCGATTCAGGTGGGTAAGTATCCGGGCCCGTATAAGGAAACAGCCGCCGCAATGGGGCGGCGTCTCAAAGTTGTCCTCGGCGAAAAAGATCGGGAACCTCGGGATTTTGCGACAGCCTTCGAACGTGCTCGAGGTTTGATCGCGCAGATCCAGCAGCTCAGCGACGATGCGGCCAAGGCTGTTGACGTTACAGAAAAAGCAACTAAGAAGGCCGCTCTGGAAAGCCACCTGAAAGAAGTCGGTCGTCTCCTTCAACTGTCACTCGATCTGCGTGATGACGATAGTGACCCGAAGGCCGTTGCTCAGTCCCGATACCTGCTAAGTTTCGTAAAGCTGCGTCTTGGTCGCCCTCTGGATGCGATTATTTTGGCTCAGTATTGCTTTGAGCATGACATCAAAGCGGATCCGGATACGGCTTTGAACGCGACCGAAATTGCGATGGCGGCCGCTGTAGCAGCCTGGAACGCCGGCCCCCCGAAGGATCGTGATTTCGAAACCCGAACCCTCCGCGATGTCTGCGAAAGAATTCTGACGTTGTATCCGCAATCCGCTAAAGGCGGTGAAGCGAGAATGCGTCTGGGCAGTGTGTATCGGACTCTGAATCAACCACTTGAAGGGGCCAAATGGTATCTCCAGGTGCCTGAAGCCGACCCTCAATATATTTCTGCTCGAATCAACGCCGGACAGTCTTATTGGACAGCGTGGACACAAAAAGCTGCGATGGCCGCAGCAGATCCGCAGGGTGAACAGCCTGATGCACAGGCGATGTTGCAGTGGAAGACTGAAGCCAAAACGTTGCTGGCGAACGGGATTCAACTGACCCGGCAAAAACTGGGCGATATGGCAAAGCCCACGGAGGAACTGGCCGCAGCGGAAGTCTCCCTCGCAAGTATTCTGAATCTGGACGGCGAGTTTCCCGGCACTATTGATCGCCTGACCAAAGGCGCAGAGAACTCCGTAGTCGTTGCGATTGAGGTTCCCGAAGGCACTCCGCGTCCCGAAGACGGAATTCAGAGTCAGTCATTTGCAGGTCTCACTTATCGACTCTTGCTTCGTGCTTACATCGGCACGCAACAAATCGACCAAGCTCTGCAGACAATGACAAAACTGGAGAAAGTCGGCGGACAGGACATTCTTGCAGCCTACACCCAACTGGGAATGGAGCTTCAGGAAGAACTGCGACGACTCAAACTCTCCGGCGAAAATGAGCGACTGGCTGCCGTTCGTGATTCGTTCGAAAAGTTCCTGCAGAAGGTTTACGAGTCTCGCAACAAGAGCGACTACAACTCCCTGCTATGGATCGGCGAAACGTATTATGGCCTTGGTCAGGGAGTTGCTGGCGATGCAGCCAGTGCCGCTGCGTACTACGCAAAAGCGGGCGATGCATACTCCGAAATTATCTCCGGTGGACTTGTTAATGCGGATAACAAGAACGCTGTCAAACTTCGTCTCGCGCGATGTCGCCGGCAGCAGAAACAGTTCGAAGAAGCTTTGAAGAACATTGAGGAGATTCTGACCGAGAATCCAATGACTCTGGATGCCCAGTTCGAAGCCGCTCTGATTCTGACTGATTGGGGAGCTGATACTGATCCGACGAAATTCACAGAAGCTCTGCAGGG
>CAIJTV010000308.1:0-5132 GCA_903823635.1 uncultured Planctomycetaceae bacterium | reverse complement strand
TGCTGCATGATGGAGAGCACGGTTTCCCGGTGCTGCCATTCATCAAGTTCGATCTGCCGGATTGCGGTCTTCTCCTCAGGATTCCTGACCGAACCAGCATGCCCGATATAGGCAAAGGCTGCGGCTTTCTCGGCGGAATAAGCCAATTGAAGCAACCTGACGAGCTTTGGATGCTGGAGGTTCAATTCAGAGATGTCCCTATTCGTAACCAGCGATGTGATGACCAGCGACCACTATAGCATCCGCACTGTGAATGAGAATCTGACCGACAAGAACACGAGGTCTAGTTGCCGGACGAACTGGCATTCATGCAAAGAGAAGAAGTGTCTGCAGTGGGGCAGATTATCGAGTTGTCTCTGCCCTCAGTCTCAAAACACCGCGTTATTCTTTGAGACCGTCCGCGGAAGCAGCGCTTAACGAGTTTCTAAATACTCAGCAGACTGAAATTTCAGACTGGCAGAAATCCTGGGAAGTGCTCGTTGTGGACTCGGCGTTGTCCTCGTGGATGCGTGGCGACGAATAATACTCACGCAAAGACGCGAAGTCGCAAAGAGTTGAAGAAATGCCGAACAGGCTGCTCGTGCCAAAACGCTTAACGCGGTCGTGGTCAAAGAGAGCCCCACTGAACTTTGGCTATTGTTGACGACCAACGGCGCTGGCTCTACAGTGAGGTCGGAAGGACCATTGGCGGGACGATTACTGAACGGCACGCCATCTTCGTAAGGCGGTGCACTTCTTTTACGGCGTAGGCAATCTGCTATTCATAATGCGATCGAAGCCACAGATGACCAAATTGACTACAGCAGCCCACGATTTGATAGCCTAATGAAAATTCTCTTCCTTCATGGTTGGCGCTCCGTTCCGGGTGGAGTGAAACCGACGTATCTCAGAAGACATGGTCATGATGTGATCAATCCGCAGCTTGATGATGATGATTTCGACGCTGCAGTGAAGGTTGCTCAATCCGCTTACGATCAGCTCGGTCCGGACATCGTTGTCGGCTCCTCTCGCGGCGGTGCCGTTGCGCTCAATATTGATTCCGCAAATACTCCGCTCGTTCTTTTGTGCCCGGCGTGGAAGAACTGGGGATCGGTCAGCAAGCTGAAATCCAACAGCGTGATTCTGCATAGTCGCGATGATGATGTGATTTCTTTCGCCGATTCTGAAGAGCTGTTGAGCGGCAGCAAACTGCCTCAGGGCACATTAATTGAAGTCGGCCATGACCATCGACTGGCCGATGAACAATCGCTGGAAGTCATGCTGTGGGCTTGCACCGTTCTGACGTCGGGGGCATCACTGCCGTGGTTGGAGCTTGATGCAGAAGCCTCGCTGGAGTCCCCCGGTCGTTCCAACGCGACCTCGCAGGATGAGGCCAGCTACGTCTGTGATGCCTGCGGTGAGGAGATTGTGATTCCGCTGGATCTTACTGAAGGCACAAGTCAGGCATACGTCGAAGACTGCCCGGTCTGCTGCCGAGCGAATACGATCCACGTTCAGTTTGATGACGAAGGGATGGCTCAGGTCTGGGCCGAACCGGAACAGGACTACGATTGACTCCCCGGTGCGAGACTCATTTGTGCCTCACCGCTTAGTCTCGACAGGATGCCGGCACTGGATCAGTGTCGACTCCCATTGTGTTCCGAATTCTGTGATCCAAGATGCCACACAAGAAGCTGAACTTACCAACGAAGATATGCCCGACCTGCAACCGCCCCTTTTCCTGGCGGAAGAAATGGGCGAAGGTCTGGGATCAGGTTAAGTATTGCTCAGACGCGTGCAGAAAGAGACGCGAAGCGGCACAATGAAAACAGGATTCCTCGTGATCCCTTGCTCCTTACTCATCAGCTTAAAAAAGATCGACTCAACGCCAGAGTCCAATCGGTAGACAGAACTGCTACCATTCCGGGGCTGACAACAATCAAGTATTGCCCCGAGTGAGGATGTTATGAGCATGAGCTTTCCGATTCACGTTCCCTGTCGTTGCATCTTTTGGCCGTTTGTTCTGATGCTGGCCGCGCTAACGTTCCTGAACTCCAGCCATGCCGATGATCCGTCCGCATCAGCAGCGTCACCAGAGATGAAGCTTGTCAGTAAGGTTATAGCGGCTGCGGGTGGCGACGATAAGCTGCTGACGCTGTTTCGCATGGAAGAGCGTTACAGTGCGGGAAAGGAGTTTGTGCCCCCGGGGACTACGCGAGTTTCCGTGGTCGAACCGCCGAAGTCGTGGTGGATCGGAACGAACGAGCGCGGAACTGAACCGGCAAAGATTACAGCGTGGGCATGGACGCTGGGAGTACTCAAAGATCCCAAGTCAAAGCTGGAACTGCTGCCCGACATTACGGACAACGAGAAGTCTTTGTCTGGGCTGCGTATCACGGAAAGCGTTGATCCCGCAATCGACATGTACTTCGACAAGGAGACCGATGGACTAGTCCGAGTCGACTGGCGAAACGACATCTATCGATTCAGCGACTGGAAAGACTTCGATGGCACAAAGTATCCCGCAAAGTGTGCGATGTTTCGCCGCAACTCAGGCGAGCCGTGGTTCTTCCATGAAATCGTCACCATCGAACGTTTGCAGGAACTTCCTGAAGGCCTGCAGCGATGATCATCGTCGTCGCGTGATATTGGTGAACACTTTGAAATCGCGTTCGGTGATCAATCCATGAAGACAGTTCTTTTTCTCTGCACGGGCAACTATTACCGAAGCCGTTACGCCGAGATTCTGTTCAATGCTCGGGCTCAGGAGATGGGGTTGGCGTGGAACGCTGTCTCTCGAGGCCTCGCGCCTGATCCTCGCAATCCCGGCCCGATGTCACGAGACACAATGGCGGCATTGCAAAGGCAGGGTATTACCGTGGAGGAATACCTGCGGCTGCCGATCAAGGTCACCGACAACGATTTCGAATCCAACCATCACATCGTTGCTGTGAAGGAGGCCGAGCATCGATTGATGATCCAACGAGACTACCCGCATCGGCTCGAGAATGTTGAATTCTGGCATGTTCATGATTTGGACTGTTGTGGGCCGGAGGAAGCGATTTCACATCTGGAACAGGAAGTGACAGGCCTTCTGCTGAGACTCAGCCATTCCGAATCGTGAACCGTACGCATGATCCTGATGTCTGAACCTGAAGCCTTTCTGTGCATCAAGGATGGGAAAGAATCAACAACTTTCAGGAACGACAGGTGATGAGCACTCCCGGCGAATTCCACGACGTTGCATTGGCCGTGATCAACGGCTCAGTTTCCGCATTCCGTTCCAACAAAGGCTGGGCAGACAAAGCGATCTCTCAGCTTTCAGACGACAAACTGCATATCGCACTTGATGCCAATACCAACAGCATTGCCGTGATCATGAAGCATGTGGCCGGAAACCTGCTTTCTCGGTGGACGGATTTCCTGACGACTGATGGTGAAAAGTCGTGGCGCAATCGTGACGATGAATTCGTGGATACGTTCAAAGATCGTGACCAGTTAGTCACACATTGGGAATCTGGCTGGAACACTCTTTTCGATTCGCTCTCAGCTCTTTCCAGCGATGATCTGGGGAAGAACGTGACCATTCGAGGAGAATTGCATTCGGTTCCACTGGCCATGCAACGATCGCTGGCTCACAGCACTTATCACATCGGCCAGATCATACTGATTTCCCGAATACTGGCGGGTGACAATTGGACGACCATCACGATTCCTCGCGGTGGTTCGTCAAACTTCAATCAGCGAGTCTGGGGGGCAGGGCATTACCAGACACCGCCACCACCAGAGAGATGACAGCGGTCCTGATGTCGATAAGAATTCAATGCGGAATCGGGCCGCGTATTAAAACGCAAATGGCCCTCGCCGAAAGAATCCGACGAGGGCCTGAAATTGTTTTTATCTGTGCGTGGCAACGATTGAGGTAATGGTCTGACGGTAGTATCCCGCGAACACCCGTCCTCAATTGATGCGGTCCGAAGAACAAGTGGACAAGACTGCATGGGACCCGATGTTGACGTTGGTTCGAAAAGGCTGAGCCCATTCCGGGCAAATCTTGCATCAACCTGGCAGTGGAACTACTGCGTGATCAAGAGTGAAGACACTTGCCGAACGAACCCTGTATCGACAAAATCGGAGTCGTGAAATCGTCTCAACAGAAACCGGAGACAACTTCACCAGCAGTGATCATTTCTTCCATAGGCGTCCTCCAGATCAAGGAAAAACACAGCAACGGAATAGCGACTTCACTTGAAGTGTTGCCGCGGAACCGTTGTCCGTCAATCACAATTCTGAATTTTATTCTGGGGCTACAATTTTCTGTTCGCGGACACGATTGAAGTAATGCTCTGAATCACGTGTGCCACGCTCCCCGGCCTCAATGTGTGCTGTCCAAGGCATTCTTCACGTTTTGTCACTCGAGGCATTTTTATCTTGCGGCGATCATTGTGGACCGCGGTGAAAAGGATTCGGGTAATTCATTAGTGCCGTTTGAATTTCCTTTCACTCTTCCTCAACTGACTTCAGAGGGTTTCAAGCTGGGAGGACCGCAAAGCCCCAGTTGGCTCAATTCGGCATTGACTCTGAGTGACGAACGTCACGAAATCGATAAGATGCGGGCCATGAATTGAGGAAGACATGTTCTGTGCGCGGCGACGATCAGGACAATCCTCAATAAGTTATCCCGCGAACGCCAAGCGTCAATTCATACCGTGCGGAGAATAGAATGGCGTTGTCGAGCGAACAATTCCTGAATCAAGTTGTGGCCAGCGAATTGCTTGCTCAGGAGGATGTTTCGGCATTCATCTCTGCAATTCCTGACGACCGTCGTCCGAAAGATGGCGAGCAATTAGCCCGTGAACTTGTGCGCCAGAAGAAGCTCACGAAGTATCAGGCGGAGCAGATCTATTCCGGCAAAGGTAAGACTCTGATTCTGGGCAACTATGTGGTGCTCGACAAGCTCGGTCAGGGCGGCATGGGCGTCGTTTTGAAAGCCGAACATAAACGGCTCAAGCGTCTGGTTGCTCTGAAAGTGATGTCTTCGAATTTGGTGAAGACGCCCGATGCCTTGAAACGGTTTCATCGCGAAGTCGAAGCGGCCGCCAAACTGCGACATTCGAATGTCGTGGCCACTGACGATGCCGATGAAGCCAAGG
>CAIJTV010000307.1:0-1730 GCA_903823635.1 uncultured Planctomycetaceae bacterium | reverse complement strand
TCGACCATCGTCAGTTTGCCACGACGTTTGCGAGCTGCATCGGCCGCGACACGAACAACGCGTTCGATTTCTCCGGTGGAGTAGATCATCACGTTCCAGGCTTCTTCGCCTGATGGATGAGGTCTCCGTCCTGATTCGCCGAAGTATATGCCGCCCGTGAGTTCACGAACGAAGAGGATGTCAGTGCCAGCCACGATCTCGCGTTTCAACGGGGAGGCATCCAGCAGTTCGTCCCAGGTCTTGGTCGGTCGCAGGTTAGCGAACAGTCCCAGCTCTTTACGAATTCGCAAGAGGCCGGCTTCCGGACGAGTCTTCGCCTTCGGGTCATCCCACTTTGGTCCACCCACTGCACCCAGCAGAACAGCGTTTGATTTTTTGCAGGCGTTCAGAGTCTCTTCTGGCAGAGGATCGCCGCAGGAGTCGATTGCATTGCCGCCGATGGCGTGTTCCGGCATGTCGAATGTATGGCCGAATCGCTTCGCAATGACTTCAAGAACTCGCTTGCCCTGAGCCACAATTTCAGGCCCAATACCGTCACCAGGAAGCAGAACAATCGTCGCATGCATCAGAAAAACTCCACAGCCAAAGCTGCCTCAGAAATCAGTTTTCGGCTCTTCGGGACAATTTTGGGAAGAGCACTACAAATCACGAAGCCGCACAGGGTAAACCCTTCTGCCGCTGTTTCAACCATGGATGATCGGCGGATCAACGAATTGAGAATGGAAACGCGTTTGAGGACTCTATAACCTGCCGCCGCTTATCTGATCCGGGAAAATTCGAGTGCTGGTTCAGGTTTCACGGGGGGCTCAGGTTCCTGAGTGTCCCGCATTTTGAAGTACTGGGCACACACCGGATGGCTCTCACCGGATGGCTTGCGCCATGCCGCTTTGAAGAAGGACAACATGTCACGCATTGCATTCCTGACCATGGACAGCCTGGAAGGCTTCGTCTCCTACGACTATCTCGTTCGCGACATTCTGCAGCAGCGAGGTCTCCGTGTGGATGAGGTCTCGTGGCGAGATCCGCGTGCCGATTGGGATCAATACGAGCTCGTGGTGATTCGGTCTCCGTGGGACTATCAGCAGTCGTGTTCTCAGTTCCTTGATGTGCTGGCCCGAATCGATGCGTCCCGCGCGAGCCTTCAAAATCCGCTCAAGGTCGTGCGATGGAATGTGGAAAAAACATATCTGCGAGACCTGCAGGATTCCGGAGTCACGATTGTTCCAACGGCGTGGCTGCAGAGTCCTCGAGTGGCCGATCTGATGAATCTCTTTCAACAATTGAAAGCGGATCAGGTCGTTGTGAAGCCATTCATCGGCGCGGGGGCGACGGATACCTTTTGGTTGAATGTGGATAGCTCGCCCGAGTTGTTGCAGTCCATTGAGGTCCTGTATCAGGGACGACTGGCACTTGCTCAGCCGTTTATTGAAAACGTACTTTCGTATGGGGAGATCTCGCTGACGTTCTTTGGCGGTGAGTACAGTCACACGGTTTTGAAGACTCCGAAGTCCGGCGACTTTCGAGTTCAGGAGGAGCACGGCGGGATCATTCAGCCCATCGATCCTGATCCCGAGGTCATTGCTTTTGCGCGACGAAGCCTTGCGGCTGTTCAGTCAGACCTGTTGTATGCTCGAGTGGACTTAGTGTTCCTTGAGAATCAGCAACCCGCGATTATGGAACTGGAGCTGATTGAGCCTTCGCTCTATCTGTCGTACGACGACGAATCACCC
>CAIJTV010000306.1:0-6908 GCA_903823635.1 uncultured Planctomycetaceae bacterium | reverse complement strand
GAGCCTGCCCCTGCGATGCCACAGAGAGAAACGCACGGACGGTAGCCCGAAAAGTTCCTGTTCCAAGTACCTCCACTGCCCGGTAACTGGTCGTGGGGATATTCTTTTGTGAGATGACATTCATTTTTCCCGTAGTCAGATTATGGACCGTGAGTTCATAACCCGATGCGTCCAAAACCGGGGTCCAAACGATTTCGGGGAAAGTGCCGGAGACGAGTGACGAGGTCGTGGATGGTCCAATAATAGTTGGGGCTGTCACGACGCGGAAGTCACGTGCAATGCTCCAGTATCCTGCTCGCTCCAATTGATCATAGGCGCGAACAAGGACTCGATATCGACCAAGACCCAGTGAATCAGCAACCGGCTTCTGAATTTTGAAAGTTGTACTCGTACCTGGAACCTGGTAACGCTGTTCTGACCCTGTGCTAAGGTTCTGCAACAGCACCTCGTAACGCGTTGCATTTGGAACTGCAATCCACTGCACGGTTGGGTTTGGATCGACGATAACTGCCGCCGGAGCCGTGACCACCGGAGGTTCATGGTCGTCAACTGTGATTGTTGACGATGCACCTACATAGTTTAATGCCGAGGCAGAAATCCTGACGGTCTGTGACCCGTCGAGGGATGGGTCGTTAACAGCCTCAATGTCAAAGCTGACACTCAGTTGACCGGAAGGTATCGTGATGGTGGTGGGAACTTTGATTTCAGACACATCACTGCTGGTTAATGTCACTGTCACCGGGAAAGCATAGTCAAGATTGCTTCGCGTCACAGTGCCTCTGGCGGCCGCCCGACCAGCGTCTTCGCGGACAGCAGTTTTGCTGAGGCTAAGCGACAGCGTTTCGTAGTCTGTGATCTGGAACGTGATTGTCCCTTCCGTGGCGCCTGTAGCGCGGGCCCGAACCGTTGCTGTCTGTGTCCCGTCCAGCAGTTGATCGTCCAACACCGTTACGACGAATGTCTGGTCGACTCGACCGGCTGGAATCGTGATTGTTGCCGGAACTCTGATCGGAGAAGACAACCCCGTGAACGATGAGACGGAGAGACTCACGATCACTGGTTGGCTAATGTCGGTCTGCTGTTGCCGGGTAACCGTAGCGCTGAAGGTCCTGGCATTTTCAGCCACTGAACTAATACTGCTCGACAGGACGAGTTTTGGTTCAACATCGGTTACCGAAATGATCTGATTTTTGTCCACGACGTACTGCGATGTCACTACTCGGACGGTGACGGTCTGAGTTCCATCAGAAATCGTGTCATCCACAACGGTAATCGGGAAAGTCACGAATGACCTGCCAGCCGGTATGGTGACCGTCGCAGGTACAGTGATTTCTGATGAGTCACTGCTTGTCAGTGATACCGTAAAGCTGGCGTTGATGTCCGTGTTGAGTCTTGTCAGCGTGCCCGTAATCGCACCAGCGCCGGCTGTTTCAGGAACGGTCGACTTGTTCACCGTGAACTGGAGTATTTCACGATCGAGGACATTCACGGTGTCCGAACCGGAAATGTATCCCGATGATGTGGTGGTGGCTCTCACTCCCGATACCCTGGTACCGTCCAGAACAGTATCGTCGACAGCGTTGATGGGAACAAAAACACTGGATTGATTTGCAGGAATCACCACAGTGGTCTGCACATCAATCTCATCAGTATCGCCGGTTTTTGTGAGGTTGACAGTCATCGGTGCGAGGCCGATTGTTTCGATATTCAAAGCCCACGACTTCAAAGTTCCGAAGTCTGTAGGATTATCATCGGTGATTTCGAGCGTCCAGACTCCTGATGGATTCTCGCCATTCAAATTCTCAAGTGTGCCTTCCGGACGGAATCTGCCCGTAAACGGTGAACTGCCGGTGAGAATTCCAGTTGGTGCCGCATTGTCGAAGGACGTAGAGATCATGTCTGGTTCATTTGAGACCAGGTCACTCACCAGTTCAATTCGAGTGCCACGAGGACTGACAAGATAAATATCAAGGTCGGCCAGGAAAGAATGAGTCAGGGTGAGGGTCAAGTTAACGTCCGTCAAACGCGAAGTCTGAGTTGGAACGTTGATGTAAGAGTTGATCTTATCGTTGTCCAGAATTGTCTGAGCCGTATTGTTGGCAAACACTTGTCTGGGGCCGACGTAGCTGAACGGTCCGTCAATGTCCGTGCGATAGATTTTTGCCTGAGTCGCATTGAGTCCAGCGGCCTCGGAGATTGATCCGGCAATGATGTCAACGCCTGCAGACTCAGCGTCGAGCACGGTGACTGTTCCCGACTGCGTTCCAATGTAACCCAGTGCTGTTGCAGTGATCGTTGATGTTTGAGTGCCATCCAGCACATTGTCATCAACTACGTCCGCCAGAACGGTCACGGATCTCTGACCAATCGGAATTATCACAGATGATGGAAGGCGAATTGCGGTTGAATCACTGTTCGTTAACTGCACAAGAACAGGACCCGATGGAAGGGTCTGGTTGCGTCCAAAGCTCGCGAAGGCAACTGTGTTACCCACGCTAAACGACGTTGGTGTCGCACTGGCCGTGTCAGTTTGATAGAGCGTTCCAAGTGCACTTGTGAGCAGGATCTGACCACTTACATTCAGGTCAATGTCGACAAGGGATGCGTTACCCACTGGAACCTGACTGATAATCGCTCCCGTTGCACTAAAATGGTAGAGGGTGCCATTGGCGCCGGCTCCCCATAAAGTGCCATCAGCCTCTGCGGCCAACGCGTTAACGGGACGGGCCAACGTAATGAACGCATCATTTGCAAGCGTGGTACCGTTGTATCGTCCAACGATGCTGCCATTAACATCCACGGCATAGATTTTGCCATCCAGCCCCGAGTAGACATCGCGGAAGCGAAGATTGGTATCAACCAGTGTCAGAACGTTGTCGCCACCGAGGGCATGCACTCCGCTGGCGCTCAATCTCACATTTCTCTGGAATGATCCCTGCCGATTGAACACTCGCAGGTCTCGACCAATGAACTGCCCGACATAAATCTCGTTGTTCGCTGTTGCGACGCCCTCTGCAGAACCCAGCCCATGAGACCACTGGTTAGTGACAACCCCACTGGTTGGGTTGATTTCGTACATTGTCGAACCGAACGTGGACGTCACATAGAGTCGATCTGGCCCGGTGATTCCAGCCAGCCCGCCTGAAATGTTAATGTTGTTCACGGTCCCCACATTCAGCGTGTTGATGATTCGCCGCTGTACAGGATCATAGACCGTGATCTGATTATCAATGAAATCGTCCAGGACATACAACAGACCATTCAGTGAAGCGAGACCGTCCCATCCACGATTCGCACCGAGTGCATGGGTTTCAAGAATTGCCCCGGTGTCCGGGTTCAGGCGATAAATCTGATCATTGCCGAGCGGGCCAGCGAGGACCCACAATGAATTGCCATCAAATGACAGTCCTGTATCAAACGAAAAACTGCTGGTCACAGGCATTGGAATCGTATTGATCACAGTGCCTGTCAGATAATCGATTTCCTGAATCACATCCGTAAGGGAATCGGTATTCTTGATGAACATTCGATATCCCGGTGAACGAGTCGCAAAGCGAGTCGACACACCGGTGTTCACATCAACCCGAACAATTCCATTATCTTCTGTTGCCGATTCTTTTGTATCCGTCAGAAAGACAAAAGGGCCCTTTGACGAGATACCACCAGTGCCAACGGCAGAGGTCTCTGTGGACAACTCGGGAACCGCAATATGTTGCCATGTGTTCGACGATTGATTCAGGACAGATAACCAAGCCTGAGAGTTGCCGTTGTATACGGCCACTCGGTTATCTTCCATCACGACCACATCGTGAGCGTTCTGACCTACTGGCCGAACTCCAGTCGGCCACGGAATCGTACGGGTCCGAACAAACGTACCCAAGTAGTCGTATTCGTTAAGCTGATTGTCCGAGACGGAAAACGTATTTGGCGGCAAGGTGTCGGTATTACTGCGTGTAATTGTGACTTGAACCGCACCGTTGCCCGCATTTTCAAGCACTGTAGTCGGATTGATGGCCAGCGAAAGAGTTTCATAGTCCTGCACAAGAATGGATGCCGAGGCGGTGCGCAGTGCACCTCCAAGCGGGGCTACGCCATTAATGTCGACTCTCTGAATTCCGTCGGCCAACTGATCATCAACTGCATTGATGTCAAATGTCGCCGTTCGACTGCCAGCAGCAATCGTGACCTTCGGGGGCACGGTTAGTTCGCTGGTGTCGGAACTGGTGAGGGTGACAATGACCGAATTCGCAAGATTTGCAAATGGACTGCGGGACACAGTTCCAGTCGCCGCGCCAATGCCTGCGTTTTCGAACACGGAGGACTGATCGACGGTTAATGAAAACGTCTCCAGTGGATTGACTGTCCCGGTGACATCGTATCGGCCAATCGAACCATACTGACCTGTGGAGGTTACTTCTATGTAGTAGACACCCGCGGTCACCGTCGCTGACACTGCACCAAACAGGGTCGTGCTCAGGTTCGACGAGTCCAGCAAGGCGCCCGAGGAATCATACAGGCGAATCACAGCATCCAGATTGGTGCCGTAATTCAAAGTGTTATCCGAGAAGATGTTTCGAAGATTCAGTCCCTCGACGCTAAACGAAATCGGGCCATCATCCGTCACGAACTGAAAGAAGTCTGTATCATTATTGCGTTCGATGATGCCGCTTGCTGAGACATTTGCGCTGCTCACTGTGATAAGCGAGGCTGATGCTATGGTGTTAGCATGATCATCCGTTCGGTACCGAACTACACGATTGACCGCACCCGTGATGACTGCCAGGTCATCCTGAATGCTTGTCACTGCAATGCTGTCCGGAGCATTGGCCCATGTCTCACGCTCAGAAGTGTAGGGAGCCCCCATGATGGGCCCCAGATTTGGACGACCAGAATCGTACCCGGCGGTTTGATTACCACTTGAGTCGTAGACCGCATGATGCAGAAGACCAAGTTGGTGTCCCACTTCATGCGAAGCCGCCAACGCAGTACCCTTCATGTGATCAACGCCACCGAATCCGGTATTATCGGTGAACACATAACAGGTATTTGCGACCGATGAACTGAACGCGTTTAGAAAAGCAACCCCTCCTGGACTGCCGATCCACGCCCCGTCTCCACCGATGGAAACAAGCACGCTTTCAAAATCATTAAATGTCCCCGGATTTACAGTCGTTACGTTGATATTGAAGGGCGAGTAATCTTCTGAGACGCGATACCAGACTTCTTCGATCATTCGCAGTTCCTCATCGCTGAATGTCGTTGGGTCGTTATCTACGTCAAATACTGGGGAGATGACTGGCCCCGTCAGACCGTCGGAACGTACGGAGGGCCAATCTCGTGATTCCGTATGGCCGTCAAAATCCAGATACACTGTGACTGGAGCACCAGGATTGCTGTTCAGCGATGGGATTGAAGTGAGTGGATTTGAAAGACCAATAAGTGCTGACCCGCCGCCGGGAGCCACTACGGGAGGAATGGCCGGGAACGCACTGACACTGCTAAGAAGCTGACGCGATTCAAAAGTTTCAAAACGCACCGCGGTTAGATGAACTCGCTGGCGGCGACATGTTTTCCGGGCAATCTGGCTGAAAGATTTCAGGAGAACGCTCAAGGACATCGCGAAATTCCTCTTTGGTCAGGTCTGGATTCATCAATAGCAGCAAAATGCGTTTTCAGGCTATCTGCTTGTGCGCAGCCCGTGGTGACACATCTCAATTCATCTTCGACACCGAATCCAGCAAATCTTCCCAAAGTCGTCAAATAAGTTCGCACACTCGCTGTGGACGGTTCGCCAGAGCGAGTTATCCCGCAAAGACGGAAGACTGACGGTTGATGAATCTCCACCAAAAAATTGGCACAATGCTCACTACAGACGACGAAAGTCAGCCGTTCCAACACTGTGGCTCTGTTTTTTTCGAATTCTCCAACTAATTGGCTTGCGATCAGATCAGAGCGGGGATTTACGAGGATGTGTCCGTCGAGGAACTGTCGTCATCGGGACTGTAGGGCGAATCTTCCCCCTCGAGATAAGACTCCATGTCGATCGAACTGGAGATTGCATAGCGACCGTCCCACCAGCGGAAGAAGTCGATTTTGCGGCAGCGTTCTGTGCAAAAAGGAGACTTGGCTGCATCTGTGGACGGTTTTCCACAGATTGGACACGAGGGAGTTTGAGTCATCAGCAGCCTGAAAACTTCCTTTAACAGAGCGATTTGGATGCAGCTCGTGAACTAGCCGACCGGCCCGGCCGAAGACACATCGTTGCCAACTTCAGACGCATATTGCTCAAAGTTCTTTCGGAATCGTGCCGCCAGTTTCCGCGATGTCTCCTCGAAAGCCAACATATCTCGCCAGGACAGACGCGGCTGCATCATCTCCGCAGGTACGCCTTCGCAGGCGGAAACGATGGCAAGATTCATGATTTCATCACGCACGGTCGGGGCAGACTGCAATCGGCCGGAGTGGATCCCATCCACAATAGCCCTCGTGAATCTTAGCGGCATGCGACTGCCGGTTCCGTAGGCCCCGCCCGACCAGCCCGTATTGACGAGCCAGACATTGGCATTGTGACGACGAATCTTCTCCGCCAACAGTTTGGCATAAACCCCCGGATGCCACACAAGGAATGGTCCACCAAAACAGGGGGAGAACGTCGCCTCCGGCTCGGAAACACCAACCTCTGTGCCAGCGACTTTCGCAGTATACCCGCTGATGAAGAAATACATGGCTTGTTCGGGTGTCAATCTGGCGACCGGCGGCAACACTCCAAAAGCATCACAGGTCAGAAAAATCACATCCGTGGGATGACCGGCCACGCAGGGGATCTTTGCGTTTCGCATGAACTCGATGGGGTAAGCTCCTCGAGTATTCTGTGTGATCGAGGTGTCGTTAAAATCGACATGGTGATG
>CAIJTV010000305.1:0-4154 GCA_903823635.1 uncultured Planctomycetaceae bacterium | reverse complement strand
CATTTCTGGCATAGTTAATTGCCAGAATGTATTTGCTCGATAACATTTCAGCGGCTAGGAGCTTTTCCGCCACTTGTTTGGGTTTTCAGGTTTATCAATGTCTTCCCCCCTTGATGCACGCGATCGTGAGATTCTTGAGCATCTTCACCAGTCCGCTGGTGGGGACATTCAGGCGCTGTGCGATGTCCTGGGTGTCACAAGGACGGCGATTCGTCAGCGAATTGCTCGACTTGAAGGGTCAGGGTTGATTTCTTCAGATCTTCAGGGTCAAAGCCGAGGCCGTCCCCGTCTGGTTTACCGAGTGACGGCAGAGGGAATGCACGAGCTGGGCGAAAACTACCGCGAACTTGCAGTAGTTTTGTGGAAAGTAATCACTGGCTATGAGGACCAGACTGTCCGTACTTCGCTTTTGGGGCAAGTTCGGAATTCACTGGCTGAGCGGTTTCGGACGCAACTGGTCGGATGTGACTCGGTTGACGAGCGGCTGGATCAGCTCGCCAGCGAAATGAAGTCCAGCGGCTTCAATATAGAGAGTGATCATTCTGGGGGGCTGCGAATACTGCGGGAAACATCCTGCCCGTTTCCGATGCTGGCGGACGTCGACGAGGCGATTTGTCAGGTGGAGCGGGAGGTTTTGCAGCAAGTATTGGGGGCTCCGGTTGAATTTCGCTCACGCTGCAGAGACGGGCAGGGCTGTTGCGAATTCCAGGTGATGGGCGGTTCAGATTTGTTGGGTGTGGCTGCGGGCAGTGTGGGTGTTCAGTCCCTGGAAACTTCCGGGGGCGATTGCAAGACAGAGGCGTGCTGATAGAGTGCCGACTGCACTTCCGGCGATGTGGCAGTCGCGGGATTCAGTCAGTGCTTTTCAGTTAATAGATGTTCTCGCAAGAGGTTTGAGCGTCATGACATGGATTGAAGGTCGATTCGAAGAGAACGTGATCACCACGACGATGGAGCAGGCCATGAATTGGGGCCAGCAGTCCAGCATCTGGCCGATGACGTTCGGGCTTGCCTGTTGTGCGATTGAGATGATGGCTGCAGGGGCCAGCAAGTACGATCTCGATAGGTTTGGTGCGGGGGCGTTCCGTGCAACTCCTCGACAGGCCGACTTGATGATTGTTGCCGGGACTGTGACGTTCAAGATGGCAAGTCGTGTTCGACGCCTGTACGAACAGATGCCGGATCCGAAATACGTGATTGCAATGGGTGCCTGCACTGTAGGTGGCGGGCCTTATTTCAAGCACGGTTATCATGTGGTTAAAGGTGTTGATCTTGTTGTCCCGGTTGACGTTTATGTTCCCGGGTGTCCTCCGCGTCCGGAAGCTCTTCTTGAAGGGCTAATGCGGATTCAGGACAAGATCAAGGCTCGCAAAGTGACTCGTGGTGAAATGGCTCTGCCAGTTCCGCATCACTCGGGTTACTCCGCTTTGAATGTTTGATTGCTGCACGATAACGAGTAGCAATCCCGGCACTGCCACTGCCGGATAAGTAATTGAATCAAGCTGACTGAATTCCAGATTGTTAATGTCAGCACTTGGGTCATTTCCTGACCTGGTGCTGTGCACATTTGAGGAAGTGTGGTTGCGATGAGTGCTGTGTTGAAGATTTCCAATCTGCATGTCAATGTGGGTGAGACGCCGATTCTGAAGGGCGTCAATATGGAGATTCGTCAGGGCGAAGTTCACGCCTTGATGGGTCCGAATGGATCAGGCAAGAGTACGCTCGCTTATGCCCTGGCCGGGCATCCGAATTACACCGTGACTGTCGGCTCGATCGAGATCGACGGAGTCAATGTCACGGAGATGGAAGCTGATGAGCGTGCTCGTCTAGGAATGTTTCTGGCGTTTCAGTATCCGGTGGTCATTCCGGGAGTGAAGGTCGCCGACTTCCTGCGTCATGCTGTTTCGAACATCCGCAATCCTGATCGTAAGGAAGGCGAAGGCCTGATCGGGATGCGTGAGTTCCGCAAGGAAATCCGCGAGCGAATGAATGAACTGGGAATGGACCCGGAGTTTGCTCGCCGATACCTGAACGACGGATTCTCTGGCGGCGAAAAGAAACGCATGGAGATTTTGCAGCTTGCCATGTTGCAGCCGCGATTTGCAATCCTTGATGAAACAGACAGCGGTCTCGACAGTGATGCTGTCCGCGTGGTCAGCGAAGGATTGGCAAAGCTCTCCGGTCCGCAGATGGGCGTGCTGATCATTACGCACCACGAGCGATTGCTCGAATTCAATCCACCACAGTTTACCCATGTTATGCTGGGTGGCCGAATTGTTGAGACTGGCGATGCGTCGCTTGCGAATGAATTGCATGCCAACGGATACGCGACGGTTCGTGCTCGCCATCCGGAAGCGGCCGCTGAAAATGCCAAGGCTGAAGCTGCTGCTGCTGTCTGATATTCGCTCTGATGTTCGACTGATTGTGGACCATTGAAGTTCATCCTGGTCTGCACGTGAATCCTCCAACAAAATAAAGTGAGTAGATCACATGTCAACTGATACTCCGGTCAAGAACGATGTGGAATTTGGGTCGTACAAATACGGCTTCCATGATTCGATGGACAACTATGCTTTCAAGAGCCGAAAAGGCCTGGATGCGCAGATTGTGCGTCAGATTTCCGAGCTGAAAAATGAGCCAGCGTGGATGACCGAATTCCGCTTGGAATCTCTGGCCATCTTCGAATCTCGCCCAATGCCAAACTGGGGCGGAGATATGACGGACCTGAACTTTCAGGACATCTTCTACTATATGAAGGCTGCTAATGAGCAGGAGACTTCATGGGAAGATGTCCCGGAAGAGATTCGGCGAACCTACGATCGACTGGGGATTCCTGAGGCAGAAAAGAAGTATCTGTCCGGTGTTAAAGCGCAGTACGACTCTGAAGTGGTCTACGGAAGCCTTCAGGAAGACCTGTCAAAGCAGGGCGTGATCTTTACGGATACGGACTCTGCTCTGCGAGATCATCCGGAACTGTTCCGTGAATACTTTGGGACCGTAATTCCTCCTGGGGATAACAAGTTCGCTGCTTTGAACTCTGCCGTCTGGTCTGGCGGATCATTCATTTACGTTCCGAAGGGCGTAAAGATCGAGTTTCCACTTCAGGCCTATTTCCGCATCAACAGCCAGAACATGGGTCAGTTTGAGCGAACCTTGATCATCGTCGACGAAGGGGCCGCGATTCACTACGTTGAAGGTTGTACAGCTCCGACCTACAGCAGCAACAGTCTGCATTCCGCAGTTGTTGAAATCATTGTGAAACGTGGGGCACGTTGTCGCTATACCACGATCCAGAACTGGTCCAGCAACGTTTATAACCTCGTGACCAAACGAGCGATGGCGTACGGCGACTCATTGATGGAATGGATCGATGGGAATCTCGGCTCCAAGTTGACCATGAAGTATCCGGCGATCTGGTTGATGGAGCCGGGAGCTCGCGGGGAAACTCTGTCGATTGCGTTCGCGGGTGAAGGTCAGCACCAGGATGCCGGAGCCAAGATGGTTCACTGTGCTCCGAATACCTCCAGCCGCATCATCAGCAAGAGCATTTCCAAGAGTGGCGGGCGATCCAGCTACCGTGGCCTTGTGAAGGTTCACAAGGACGCTGTGAATTGTCGCTCGAATGTTGTCTGTGACGCCTTGATTCTGGATCCCGCCAGCCGAAGTGATACGTATCCGTACATCGAAGTTGAAGAAGAAAACGTAGCGATTGAGCACGAAGCCAGTGTTTCGAAGATTGCTGAAGAACAGTTGTTCTATCTGATGAGCCGTGGCCTGTCGGAAGCAGAAGCTTCGGCCATGATCGTGACTGGCTTCATCGAGCCGCTCGTGAAAGAACTGCCGATGGAATATGCGGTGGAACTGAATCGACTGATCGAGTTGCAGATGGAAGGCTCGGTTGGTTAGTTCGCTGCTGATCAACTGATGTATTGCGGAGAAATCGCCATGGTGAAACTCAGCGAAGAAGTGGCTAAAGCCCTGATGGCAGCAAAAGGAGAAGCTGTTGTCGTCGATGTTCCGGGAATTGATGACGATTTTGTGATTGTTCAGCGGTCAATGTTTGTGGCTGCAATGACCGCATTAGAACATCAGAGAAACGTGGAGCTGATTCGTGAGGGCATTGCAGATATGGAGGCTGGGCGAACCATTCCGCT
>CAIJTV010000304.1:0-5339 GCA_903823635.1 uncultured Planctomycetaceae bacterium | reverse complement strand
TCTTTCCGTGTCTGGGAGAGATACAACGAACTGATCGGAGCGTCGTAGCCCAAAGCTGGCCAGCTGTAGTAGCCGTTCATGGAGCCATCGCTGCGGCAGGCATACGTGTGAACTCGAGTGATACCGTGCTTGTCAGCCATGGCGATTTCAGTCGCCAGCATCTTTGTGCCAGTGCCGCGTCCCTGCTTGTTGTCTGCAAGAAAGAAGCTGTCGTTGTAAATCTTCCTGGTGACCGTGTTGATTGACCTGTTGGCCGCTACGCCTTCATGGGCGTTCGTGTACCTCACCTTGTAGTAACCATTTTCCTTCGCCGTCACGACCACGTCAGACCCGTTCGACGCACCCGCAATGTGTCCCAGCTGGTGAGCCACTTCCTCGTCAGTCCCAGTGAGCCCAAACGCTTGTCGGGCCGGTTCCATATCCTTGACGATGTTTCCGTTGCTATCACGTTCACCCAGGAGCGACAAAGACTTGAACCTTCGGGGAGTGGTGAACAGTTGGAAATGATCAACCGGTCCTGTGGTGACCTGGGGAGCAGGCGTGAACTGAGCCACGTGCTTGTTGCCACGTTTCGAGGTGACAATTCTGCCGCCCTGTTGATCTACGTGAGTCTCAGTCTGTCCTTCGGTGGTGGTTGCCATTCCATGGGCAGCAGCATGTTCCCGGACCACGTTTCGGAGGTGAGATGTGCCTTCCATGGCGTCATCTCCCTCGACCGTCATTCGGTCTCGGCTTTGGCGCGACAATCGGGATTTGAAACCCTGCCGCTTTGTGTTTGTGCGCCCCTCTGTGGTTGACCATCGACCATGTGCATCACGGGTTTCGGTCCCGGCAGCTTTTAACACGGCACCGGCACCTGGGCTCCAGAACGGGACTGCCCTTCCTGTTCCGAGAGACAGGACGTGTTCGGTTCCTGAGTCGGTCAGCATCAGTTCAGTGACGTCAAACTCCACGCCTGAGAGTCCGTCGAGTTCTGTATCGTCCATTGCCCTTGGGACTGATCCAGGTCGGCAATACGCCAGGGTGAGGTGAGGTTGATAATTGAGGTGGCCGGAGATTCCGACACGGATCCGGGTGAGCAGTGAATTCCGTACCTCACCCAGATCGTTTGACTCCACAGCGATGACGATCACGTCAGCATCAGCATTGCGGAACACCTTCACGCGTCCCAGCACCACCGAGAACTGAGGTTGGTCCCCGACCGCTTCCGCGATCAGCGGGGCGTTCCTTCCTACGTCCAGCACGGGGTAGGCTACGGAGACGTGGATCATGTCGACCGTGGTTTTGACCGGGAAGGAGTTGGCAACGACTCTCTGCCACTCCCGAACCCTTGGCATCACGGACAATGGAGCACGAAAGTAGAGCAGGTCAGATTCGTACTGGCCGCCAGAGGATTTCAGCAGCATATCTTCACCTCCTGTTTGCTTTGTCTTTCCGCAGGAATACTGGCAAGGCGGTTCAGGTGCGTTGATCGCCTTGAACCGAGTGTTTTCAGGCATTTGTGCGGTCGGTGATTCCTGGCCCGGACGATCCTGCTGGCCGGGCAAGGATTTGGGGACGGGCTTCTCTGGGCCGGTGAGTTTCGGTCCTGCAGCCAGTTGAGCCATCCTGGCCGGGTCTCCGCCGACAGCCTGCATCTGGACCTTTGCTGTAGGCGGTCCTGCAGCCAGAGCATCAATGGGATCCTCTCCCTGAACGGGCATCCCTGTTGGTGGTACTGGAGCGGATGGCACTCCGGCAATTTCCTGATCTCTGGCGTCTCCCCACGGTTTGCGTCCCATGGCTTCCCGGACTTCGCCCTTCTCGACGGTACCGGCCGAGATCTCCAGCTGGAGTTCCTGCAGCTTCTGTGCGGGGTCGTTCAGGGTGTTTGCCTGGATCCTGACCACGAACTGGTTGTATGGTGGTCGGAAGAAGCGTTTGAGTCCCACTTCCAGTTGGCCGGCAACGATCCGCATCATCGGTTGTCCCGTGATGACGGACTGTCCTCGGATGGTCGCCAGCACCGAGGCGTAGCTGCTCATTTCGCCAATACCAGCCATCGCTGGCGGCACGCCACGTTGAGCCAGAGTGGAGTCCCGAGTTTCCTTGGCTCCCTCGGTGTAATCCATATCCCTTGCGGTTGGTTTTTCATCGAGAGTCACGCCCGGTGGCACGAAGCCACTTCTGCCGGCATTTGCGGACCCGGCCAGTTCGGCCTGATATTCGGCAACGATCTGTTCCTGTTGA
Organism: uncultured Planctomycetaceae bacterium; assembly: GCA_903823635.1. GTDB lineage: Bacteria > Planctomycetota > Planctomycetia > Planctomycetales > Planctomycetaceae > SXXK01. Next base: position 3,110 of record CAIJTV010000304.1, on the reverse strand, counting down.
TCCCGAGTGAGACTAACACCAGCGTCCGCCTTGAAGCGTGGACCTCCGCCCGAGGCATTCTGGAAGGTCTGCCTGCGGCTGGTATGCAGTTGCTTGTCGGTGTCGAGTACGTCAGCGATTGCCCGAGTCGGGTTGGCGAAGTCATCCCGCCAGATGAGGGACGGGAGCCCGATTGGAATAACGTACCTGGCTCTGAACTGGCGATTGCTCAGCCGAGCATACATTTCGGCGAGGGTCTCCGGATCTTTGTCGATGGTGGTCGCATTGAAGTAGCGGCACAGTCTTCCGGTGACCCAGGAGCCTTCAGGAAACTGGGGGCATGCTGGTTGTGGGTAGCACAGCGACCGAGGCAGGATGTAGATCTGTTCGGGTTTTCCATGCTCGTCAGGTATGACCAGAATCAGCGCAACGCCATGAACCTCCAGCTGTTGTGACAGTTCAAACTTCAACTGGGTGCCGTCCATCCATGGATTCGGCTGGTCCATGAGTCGGGCGACTGTGTGGGTGGTTGGAGCGACCACGTAACCTTTCGGCACGTTCCGGCGTTCCATTCCGGACACGGAACTGACGTGTTCGTCTTCGTATTCACCGAATGCTTCGGAATGCAGGTCAGCCAGTTCTTTCGAGCAATACACGGCGACATCGGCCTGGGTGAACTGCAACGCCTTGATCAGAATGGCGGTCCAGTTCCATCCGCGAACCTGTTCGAGGTCTTCGGTACTTGAGTTCAGAAATCCGCCCATCGGAGGCGCAAAGAAATCGCCCGCCGTGACGCCACCTCCCGACGGAAACGACTTGAGCAATTCGGCTCCGATCGGTCCGTCCGGGGAGAGTGCAGCGTGCATGTACTGGGAAATGTCTGTCGCTGGCATCGTGTGTTTCCAAACCGTAGTGTCTATGGTGTAGCATTACGTTATCTGAGCGAGCGTCAGTTGTCACCATGTGAAGGCGCTGGATTCGGGGTTTATTGGTTTGCAGGTCAGTCGATATCGACCGACCAATCTCCGACCACGTTGACCCTGGCTTTGATTATTCGGGCCGCAAACAGCTCATTGTCAGCCTGAGACGCCTGAAAGCACAGTTTTGCGAACTGGTAGGGCACGATCTCAACTCTCACGTTTTCGAGTTTGGTCCATGGCACGTGAATTTCTTTGACTCGTCCCAGATTTGTGCGTCCGATGACTCTGGTGGTTTCTTGATCCAGCAAGTGCTGATCGAGCAGATACACTCGACTGGATCGGGGGATGAACTCACGGCCTTCGGTCAGATTTGCGACGACGCAGGGTCCATGCGTTGAGAGATTGAGGCGGTAGTGCTGGTACGTTTTCATCAGACCTTTGTCTCCCATTCATTCAGAGCGTTGTAGCCATGAGCCAATGAGTCGACGATGTCATCGTTGGCTCCGTTGGGGAACAGTCTGAGTTCATCCCAGACAGCTTCCCGCCAGGGCTTTCCGTCGACGAAGCGAGTCTGTCCGTACTTAATCGAGGCCGCCACGCCCCGAGCCCGGATGCTTTTTTCTTTGGTCGGATCCTGGGCCACGCATTCAATGCCGTGTCTCTGCAGGGTTATGAACAGGTTTGTGTGAACCTGCTTACCGTCCGGTCCCATCATCCGTTCGTTGACAACCCGATAGAATTCGAAGCGTTTCCGGTCCTGCAGGGCCACTCGTTCGATCAGGTTGTCCCGTGAGGTCGGTTCCTTCTGGATGCGGACAACGTCCAGTACGTAGCGTCTGTCGCCGGACTGGACGATCAGGACACCCACAGTCCAGTCTCCGCCATTCTCCGTTCCAGCCCGGTCCCACGACCGCACGGCCCGGCACTGGCTGAGCTTTGGGGGCAGGTCTTCGGGTTTGATCCACATCCCGTCGATGTTCTCGAACAGGGTGGACTGGCTGGACATGGGGTCCTGGTCCATCTGGGCCTGCACGTTTGGTTCGCCCGAGAGGCTCATTTCCCGTTCCATCCGGGCGACCTTCTTCAGATCGAAACGTTCTGGCCAGAGCAACTCGCCGTCTGTGGTCCTTGGATCCAGCGGGTATCGGTAACGGTGGTTGTGCCTGAATCTCATGGGCAGGCAGACATTGTGCCACGTGTAATCGTCGAGGCCTTCGATCTCCTCCTGCTGTTCCTCGACGACCATTCCGAGGTGTTCGCCCAGAATTCTGCCGATCAGGTCATTGGTGGCGATTCGCTGGGCGGTGCAAGTGATTCGGCAGTCGTTTCCAGCCCCACGGGACGCGACGGTGTTGGAGAACCATTTGATGACGTCCTTCAGCTTGGCCTGGGAGTTGGCGTCACGGCCTTTGTTCGCATCGTCGATGTCGAGCCAGTCGGGGTGGGCTCCGGTTCCGCCACCGCCGACCCCCTGCCCGAATCTCCAGCCGCCGCGGCTGTTTGTGATCCATTCTTTGCCATCTTTTTCGATTTGAAATCGGTGTCCCCATCTTCGCTGGTACCACGAACTGTGGAGCAGCGTGCTGAGAGCATCCCGAGTCTGGCCGGGGACAACGTCCGAGTAACTGAAGTAGGCGAGCCGTTCTGTCGGGTCAATCGCCCAACGCCAGGCAGGCTTAAAGACACCATGCCAGAGACTTTTGCCGGTTCCGGGCGGCACGGAGAACAGAGCACGCATGATCTCACGGTCCGACATGCGGCCGATGACCCTCGAGAACACGTGCTGGTGCCAGTTGTCCTGAAATGTCTTGCCAATTCTGGCGTGCGGCCAGGCTCTGCGGACGAAGGTGATCAGGTCAGCCGTGGTCTGTTCCGGTGTGTCCCGATATTCCTGATATCTGCGTTTGATCTCAGGTTGTTCAATGAATAGCCAACGGCATTCCCGTGGTTGGCTATCGACGAGCATTTCCAGGTCGTCTTCCGTGAGCAACTCGGGATGGATCTTCAGCTGGGCGATCCTGTCCTTCTTTTTGGTCAGCCGCACTTTTCTGGCCTGAAGTCTGGCCATGAGCACCACGGAGGACTTAGCCGTCAGCATTTGCAGTTTCTTGTTTTGAGAGGTACAGCGCCCACTCCAGGACCATGAGAATCCACTTGCCGACCGTCAGCCAGAAGATCAGCCCTGTGCCGATTGCTCCGGATTTCTTAGCC
>CAIJTV010000303.1:0-1803 GCA_903823635.1 uncultured Planctomycetaceae bacterium | reverse complement strand
GCACGATAAAGTGCAGAATCAAACGGGATCTTCTCCGCCAGCATGCGCTGCAACAAATCGGTCGGCTGACTGACTTCCTGAACGTACGCAGAACCGCCTTCACGGACACCGGACTTCTCGATGCCTTCCAGAGCCGTGGCCAGCTTCTGAATTCGAGGATCCGTCAGAGTGCAGTCGTCCCAGGAAACCAGAACACGATCTTCTTCTGGAAACAGATTCTGGTACCAAGCCAGAATCTTTGACTGCGGATCATCGCTCGGCAGCCAGCCGGCTACGTCGTTTTCCATACGAAGCTGCTTCAGCGACCAGATCATCAGCGGAAGCGCAAAGACGACTCCCACCATCAGCCAGAGCGAATATCCATTGCCCCAGCGATCCCGCCGCTCAAGAAACGACTTCATCCGTGTAGCCTGTTCTTCAATAAATTTCTGCCGCCTGCGTGGTAATACCCAGTCACAGTGATGCAAATCGTGCTATTGCATGGACTTTACCAGCGAGATCGTCCCGACAGAGTAATGAACGGAACGTGAGTTTCAAGTTTGCCAGCACTCCGGGGAATTCCGTATACCCGAAATAACGCCTCCAACACTCGTGTCAGTCCGCGAGGCATGGAGACATAGGAAGAATGCGAAGAATTTTCCGATGGCCAATTTTCCGAGGGGCATCCACTCTTAAAATGTGAGCGTTCAATTGAGACGATCAGCAATCAACGTGTGACGAGAGCTTGCAATAAGGCCTGTGCATACAACCGATGGCCAAAATCATTGGGATGATTCAATCCATTTCCAGTGAGGTCGAAATCCGGCTTCTGTCGCAGCATTTCAGTCCAGACCTGAGTCACATCCGCCAAAGCCACTCCCGGTTGAACCAGCTTCTTGAGTTCATCCCGATAAACTTCAAACATATCACGAGGAGTATGAACCCATTCTCCATTTCCCAGCATTGTTGACACCAGCAGAATCTCAATCTCAGGATCTGCCTTGCGAGCGTTATCAATCAGTAGTTTTGTCTGGTCGAAATACCATTGCGGATCTCGTCGACCCACATCGTTCATGCCATAGGCCACAATCAGCAGATCTGGCTTTTCAGCCAGCAGCTTGTCGAGATCAGCAACACCATTGGCAATACTCCACCCGCTGACAGCTCGATTGACAAGTCGCACATCACTGTCAGAGAGCACTCGCAACTGAGCCACAACAAGCTCCGGATACCCCGGCTGAAACGGAGGGGCCGCAGTCTTGTCGGATGCATCAAGTCCCGTCGAGATACTGTCACCACTGACCCCAACAGTCAGAGGTTGACCAGACGCCAGAGTGGAAAGCGTACGAGGCAATGTTCCGTAGGTTATGGTGACATCGTTCAACGGGCTGGCTGTCATGTCTCTGCGATAAGTCACTTCCACATTGTGATCGTGGAACCATCGCCCCGGTCGGTAAAGCAAATTCTGATCGGGGTTGCCCATTCGATGCTTGTAGCTATGAGGTGCTCCGACAGGCAGGTAAAGATCGACATCCTGGATGGGAAGAACGGGACTCGCTGTCTGAAACGTCAGTACATTGCTTCCCGGTGACAACTGAAAATCAGAAGACGCCTGATACTGATGTGAGCGATCTGCGGTGGTCACACTCAGTATTTCAGTCGGTTGAAACGCCAGCTTGGCTTCGATCGGTGCTGAGGCATCTTTCTGCAGCAGCACGCAACTTTCGCGAGTGACCATTTCTGACTTCCACGCTGGACTCATTAGCGCCATGTCCGGAAGAAGAAACGAGGCGGCTTCAATGCCAGTCGGAGTTTTCTTCAATC
>CAIJTV010000302.1:0-3472 GCA_903823635.1 uncultured Planctomycetaceae bacterium | reverse complement strand
TGTTTACCGAGGAACTCGAGTCCCTGAATTGGCCGGAAAGTACATCTATGCCGACTACGTGAGCGGGCTATTGTGGGCTTTGGACTATGACGAAGCCGCCGGCAAGGTCAAGGCGAACTATTCCATCGCGGGCTTCGACGGCGATGACGACGGCAAAGCAGAAGTTCTGCCGGTCATGAGCTTCGGTACCGATGAACAAGGCGACGTCTACTTTACGACGCCGTTTGGAAGTCTGTATCGCTTTGTTTCGAAGTAATGCACTGACAGAATCCTGAAGGACTGAGATCGATTAGTCCGGACGGCACGAAATTCAATTCCATTGAATGCCCGGTTGTGAAAGCAGCCGGGCATTTTTTATGGTTCAACACGAAATCGAGTGCGCGAGACTGTATGGATGCTGTCATGACGGTACTCGGGCGTTCATTGAGGTCGTTGCGGTTCACCGCGAAGCGGTTTAAAAAGGTAGCCGGTGGTCAGCGCAGCGCCAACCACCGGTTTCTATCGAATCCTGCGATTGCACCCTGAATTGGGTGCCAGAATCGTGATTTCTGTCATTCCTTCAGGATGAGTTTGGTTCGCTCTCGGTAACCGGTGATGCGGCTGTCGGCGACCACCGGCTACCCTCTGACATCCTTTCAGGATCAATTGCAGGGATTTCCACCGCCCATGTTCGCGGCTTACTTCTGGAGGATCGGAATCCGCCACGAACATTCTTTCTGAAATTCCCTGTAACAGTTGTGAGCGGCTGACGCTGGAGACCTCAGTCACACAAACATGAGAACCACAAGAGACCGGCAGACTGGTGGTTCTTCCAACTCAAAAAATGCCGAACCTGGAGAATTGAAATGTTCAAGAAACTGATGATGGCCGTTGTTCCAATGTTGATGGCTGCCTGCTCTGTACAGGCCGATGATGTTACCTCCGACAGTGGTGCGTCGATTGAAATCGATGTGGCTTCAATCTCGGATGCCAGCGTTGAGATCGTTGAAGCCGGACTCGATGTCGATGTGGATCAGTTGGCCGCGAATGCGGGCAAGGCGGAAAAGACAGACGCCGTTGAGGCCTGTTTCCGTCGCTGCGGTTATCAGAGCTGCGGCTGGGGTGGCAACTATGGCTGCTGGAATTCCTGCTACAACAACTGCTACAGCAACTATAGCTGCTATCAGCCGTACTACAGCTACACCTCGTACTGCTGCGTTCGCCCGGTGTACTACACCACCACTGTCTGCCAGCCGCTTTACCAGCACTGGGGTTGCTACTAGTTTTGAACGACTGTGATGCTTTCAATTGAACAAAAGCCCGACGCCAAATGGTGTCGGGCTTTTTTATTGGCCACAGGTTCACGCACTTCGCAGTAGTTCACCGGTCACTGGGACTGGTGAGCGTGAGGCTTTGAATGACACCTTTTCCCACAGGAGAATAATCATGAAATATCAACGGCATTCCCACAACAGTCAATCCGGTCGCCACTCCAATGCGTTGTCTCTGACTGCTGTGACAATGTTCCTGATCTCTTCCGTTTCCGCTTTCGCACAGCAGGGATCCTTCGCCACAAATCCCCCGGCCCAGATTCACAACCAAACAGTCGGCAAAAATGTTGCACAGAATACTCCGCCACAGATGACGCCGCCCAACACTGCTGCATCCGGAGCCACAGCCCCTCGTGGCTTGATGCAAAATGTCTTAGCAAACAGTTCGCAGCCGCGACAAGTAACCAACCTCAACTCTGACTGCGGCCACGTGATCGAGCTGCTGCTGGCCAACAAGTTTCGACAGAATGCTTTTCAGAACGGCGCAGAACTGGCCCCGGGGTTGGTACTCGGCTCGCCGTGGCAACAACGTCTCGGTGATCTGGAATTGCTCCGTGTTTACGGTGACGGGACCATTGATCCTCGCAACGGGCCCGTCTTTGAAGTTGCACTCCGCAACAACAGTCAGGAAGTCCTGGAGAATGTCACGGTCTCAGCCGTGGCGGTACTGGGACAAATTCACGGACAATCTCCGACAACCGTTTTATCGATTGGCCGAATAGAAGCTACGGAGACGATCAGCATCCGCATTCAGCTGCCCGCATCGTCGATGGTCATGGGGCCCGTCGGAACGGCGGTGATGCCTTTTGAAACTCTCGTCGTGGCCATCGATAGTTTTGATGAGCTTGTCGAAAGCAACGAACTGAACAACTTGAGTATTCTGCGACGCAGCGAAATTCCGATGCTCCCGATCGCGGTGGTCGCTCCTGTATCACTCGCGATGAATCAGCAATCTCCTTTGCTGACCCAACCTCCTGCAGGACCGTCAATCGCGGTTCCGGAAGAGACGAAGCCAGTGTCACCACTGGATGCGATTGATCCCGACCAGCTGGGCGAGGAGATGCCGACGACCAACTGAGAGAGTAGACCGACAGGTAGAGCAGACCTGCAGAGGAACGATCGTCTCGACGCCGCTTTACCCGTCACTCGATCAGAGGTCTCTGGCGAGGCGTTGACTTGCGATGGAACTCGCCAAACTCTGCAGGCAGCAAGCTCAGCAGCTCTTCAGTGCTGAGCGAATGCAGATCCCAGGTGAGATCCAACTGGCTCAGGATATCCGCAAAACGACGCGGGCTGCCCGGACCCTTTCCGGAAAGCCCCGTTCGGTTTCGTCCTTTGCCAGAATCGTAATACAGCCGAGTCGCTGCACCAACAACGGCCTGGCATGTTACAAGCGATGGACGTGAAGCTATCAGCGTGACCAGCAGTCCCTGTTGCTGCACAGATCCGCACAACAACGACATTGCTCGAGTCGGATCGTCGCGATGGGCACGAAAGACCTGGTACGGGCCAGCCAGCAGATGGCGACAGGATTTTCGAGGATCCTCGAGGTCTGCAATCCAACGGCTGCGATCACCGGGCTGCCAGCGTCCACGGTTCGACGGACACAGCGTTTCGAACCAGCACAGCGACAACCATGCCCAGAACCCGGCGTCGGTTCGCAGATTGGTCGCATCCATTCGCAGGATGCGATGCACATGCTCGGCCACTTCCAGACGCGAATGAAACTCACGTGGCTCAGCATCCACCTCGACGTCAATTGGTGACGACGTCGATGAGCCGGTCAGCAGTTCCATCGGAGCATCCAGCGACGGTTCCGCCTTCAGGCTGCTCAGGAAGGACTCAAACTGAGCGATTCCTTCTGCGGTAAGACGTCGGGCAAGCATGAGCTTCTCAGATCAAAGCCAGAGCCATTTCTGGGCGGTGTCGACAACGTCACCAAAGCACCAATAGAACAGAGTGCTCTGACCACAATAAATCTTCACGGTCACTTCCGCGCCGATACGCTTTTCAGGAAGTGTCTGGCCTTCATTTGCGACGGCATTCAGTTCGAACACCGTCCCTAGTTCAGTATCCGTCGTGGACCGCGTGGCCACTTTTGTAAGGTGACATTCAAACTTCGCGTCCGGCTGAGTGGCCATCGTGAATCGTCCGGGAAGTTC
>CAIJTV010000301.1:0-4074 GCA_903823635.1 uncultured Planctomycetaceae bacterium | reverse complement strand
CGCAGTGATCGCATAGCGACACACGCTGCTCTCCATTCCGCACTTAAGAGATTGTGTTCTTCTTTGGTCCGGCGTTACCTGGCAGTCAATAACTAAGCCAGTTCCTCCCAGTATCTGTTGCTCGTTCTTTTTCAGGAGAGAGTCATGAGGGTTCGTCGTCGAGGTTTTACATTGATCGAGTTGCTGGTGGTCATTGCGATCATCGCGATTCTGATCGCTCTGTTGTTGCCAGCCGTACAGCAAGCTCGAGAAGCTGCCAGAAGAACACAGTGCAAAAACAACCTGAAGCAGCTCGGGATTGCTTTGCACAACTATCATGACACGTTCACAACACTGCCACCAAGTGCGATTGCGATGGGTGTGGGCGCGGTCGACTATTTCAACGGTGGTGCGGCGACGGCATCAATACCTCGTTATCAGAACCTCAGCGGGTTTGTATTGCTGCTGCCGTACATTGAACAATCAACAATGTACGCGGCATGGAACTTCAACAACGCCGCAAGCGCATCTTACGTTTATGGGCTTTATTCTCCCGCAACAATGCAGGGGAGTGCAGATGTGAATGCTGCGATCTCAAAGACGCCACTTGCCGCGTTGACTTGTCCTTCCGATAACGGAAAGCCCTTCTACACCGGAAAAGATCAGTACTATTCGATAAGTACCGTGAACGAAGGTGGCTATCGTCCAAGCTATCAGTTCAGCAGCCACTATGCAGCCTATTACTACAACCACTACTGGAACGCAATTTCGATTCAGGAACAACGGGCTTTCGGCGAGGACCGAAAGACCAACTTCAAGGACTTCACCGATGGTCTATCGAATTCCGTGTTGATGGTGGAGCAGACTCGCGAAAAGTACAACGGTCAGATCGGTGGCTGGTCATACACCTGCCATGTGAATGCTGGAATTGACTTTACTCGTGACTGGTACCGAATTAACCAATGGGACTACTATGGCAATGCTGCCACATTCCTGCCGGGGCGACTTGGGCAATGGATGACCGCAGGTAGTTTGCACACTGGCGGCGTGCAGGCTGTACTTGGCGATGGTGCAGTCCGATTTATCAGTGAGAACATCGACGGCACAACGCAGAATAACCTGGCAAAAATTTCCGATGGAAAGACGCTTGGAGAATTCTAGATTTGCCACGGATCATGGTGCAGAGCTCGCGAGAGCTCTGCCTCATTTTCCGTCAGTTGGTTGAAGTGGACTCGTTTACGTAAAGCAGCCCACGACGCCCCAAAATATAAGTTTGAGTCGTTGGGCCATTATTCTTGATAAATCACTATTCGAGGCGGGAAAGAAAACAATGTTGAGCGGATCGGTTCGCACGGTGCTTCTAGGGTGCCTTTTCTGCTACGCCATGACCGGCTGTGGTGAGTCCGTTGTGGTACCCAATTGGCCCGATGTCGTACCATGCACAGGTTCTGTGACAATGGGTGGAAAACCTCTCACGCAGACAATGGTTATGTTCATTCCCGACGTAAGCACTCAAGGGCAAGGCGGCAGTGCTCAAACCGACGATTCAGGAAAGTACACTGTCTCAAGTCGCAATTCGAAGGGCGAGACTGTCCCGGGGATCATTCCGGGAAAATACAAGGTTTCATTTAGTCGTATGGTGAAGCCGGATGGCAGTGTGTGGGTGCCAGATGCCACTAATTCTGCTGGCCCTGCAACATTTGGTGCTCGTGAAGAATTGCCTCTGAAGTATTCCGACGCCGCCAATTCGATCCAGATTGCTGAGGTCAAGGGCGGAGGTGCACCGATTGATTTTGACTTGAAGAAATAGCACTCGCGGTCGCTGCCGGGCATAGAGAGAAGTTTTTGGCAGAGTTATAAAAGGACAACTTCACCTGAGTCCGCATCTCACCGCGTATGTCATTAAATTGAAAACAGCACGGTGCGATGCTTCCGGTTGGACACTGTTTTATTGATGAACTAGTGCTCTGTCGGACCTGAAAGCGTTCGGCATTCTTTTCCGTCAAATCTGCTGCGGTCATTCCTGACTCGACTGACGTTGTGCCAGGTGGGTTTTGGATTTTTTGTTTTGTCTTTTTGCTGCCTAGAAAATTATCCGGGATCGTATGACTCTCTGCCTCAGGGCGATTTGAGCGGGGTTGCCAGTCTGTTCGGGCTTCAGCAAGAGTAGTCTGGAGCGTTTTGCCCCCGGTTGCCCATGTGCCGCGTAGTCAAGACTGCTCAGGGGCGATCGTTCGCGATCGGTGAGCAGTGCACTCTGGGCAACACTTTGCTGCATGCTGATTTCCCATTGAGAGAAGCTTTGTTCAATTGTCTGCATCTGCGCCGACTCTTCATGCGCAAGATCATGCACTTCTCCAAGGTCCTGCGACAGGTAGTAGAACTCCGCCTGAGTGCTACCTACACAGCTGAGCTCCGACGTGACCAAAGCCGGCAAATGGGGACCGACGTGCGGCCTGATAGGTTCATCGGTTTCCGCATAGCAGTCGTCTGGCGGCAGGTCTCCTCGCAACGCGAGCCGCAGCGACCGCCCTCTGATGTCGGGTAATGACTTCTCCACCCGGCAGTCCCGTCGTGTTGGGCAAAGATCAACCAAAGAGACGGGATCCCTAATACGAAGCCCGCGATTGGCTTGACCGGGGCTGACAACAATCAACGGCACAAAACACGGACTCATAAAGAGTCATCCCGTGAGCTCGCTCCCCGTGATTGCCGAGACATTCCCCGTGGGCGCCCACAATCACGATGTTGGTGGCTTCCAACTCACCGGCGTCCTTCACCCGCCAATAGCCGATCCCGTTGCTGGTCGACATCAGCCAACTCCGCATCGTATGGCCGATCCGCGAACGGATCGCCCAACAGGTCATCATGCAGCAGACAGGGATTGTCCTCAATCGCAAGAATGATTGAAGATCTGCTGGGACGAGTTGCGAATAATCGCTTCGCTCCGACACTGTTGATAGCTGCGAGTAAAAAAACGAGTGCGATAGTCGACGGGAATCCGTCGGTGCGAGTTTTGATCCGCGATCATTGGTGAATGATTTGAGGTTTGCGATGAAGTCTAAATGGCGACTGCCGTTGATCGTTGTTCTGGTCGCAGTTGGGCTCGTGGGCACTCTGGTCTATTTTCGTTCACCGCCCCCGGTCAATTTGTTGTTGATCACCCTCGATACAACTCGAGCTGACAGGCTGGGATGTTATGGCTACACGCAGGCGCTAACACCAGAGCTTGATGCACTGGCGAAAAACGGAGTGCTCTTTGAGCGTGCGTATGCACCCGCCCCAATGACGTCTCCCTCTCATACGTCGATTATGACTGGACTCTGGCCCCCGGAACATGGCGTCAACACAAACGCGCTGACGGTTTTGGACCCGAAGATTCCGACGATAGCCGAACTGCTTCAGGCGCGAGGATATGCCACGGCGGCATTCCCGGCGGCGTCGATGCTGGCCGCCAGGTACGGCCTGAATCGAGGTTTCCAGAGCTATTTTGATGACCTGTCAGATCCCAAAACCGGGGCTGATAGAATGCAGCGTTCTCGGGACGGACGATACATCGCCGATTTGTCCATTCAGTGGCTGAAGGAACAGCAGCAGGCCGACGATGCGCCGTTCTTTTGCTGGCTGCATTTTTACGATCCACATGATCCTTATAACTTTCATCCAGAGGAATTCGACGCGAAGTTCCGTGAACGCCCCTACGACGCCGAACTTGCCTATGTAGACCGGCAAATTGGCCGCATCATTGATGAACTCGAGCGGCTTGGCGAACTGGAGAATACCGTCATTGTGATCGCTGGAGATCATGGCGAGAGTCTCGGTGAGCATGGAGAAGACATGCATGGCTACCTACTGCATGAATCCACACTGCGCGTGCCATTGATCATTGCAAATCACGCTCAGGCAAAGGCGGGCCACCGTGTCGCGACTGCGGTTTCGTTGATCGATTTGTTTCCGACACTGCTGGAAATTGGCGGCGCTGAAGTGCTCGGCGACCTGAAACTCCGCAGCCTGCAACCAGCCTTGCAGGGCAATCCACTCGCACCGCGATTCTGCTATTCGCAAACAGTAGAGCCTTACCTGCAGGCATTCTGG
>CAIJTV010000300.1:0-8434 GCA_903823635.1 uncultured Planctomycetaceae bacterium | reverse complement strand
GGCTGAAGGCGGTGTCCGGATTGTGGCCAGTATGGAAGAAAAGAACGGCCAGCCCTTTCTGCGGTTTGAAGTCACCGACACCGGTATCGGCATGACCCAGGAACAGATAGGTCGACTCTTCCAGGAATTCATGCAGGCAGACTCCTCGGTTACTCGTCGCTTCGGCGGAACAGGGCTGGGGCTTGCCATCAGCAAACGTCTGACCGAGGCAATGGGGGGACAAATTGCAGTCCAAAGTGAACCAGGCGTGGGAAGCACCTTCCACTTCTCTATCGCGACTGGCGATCTGTCTGGTGTTCCGATGCTGGACACTGAGCAGGCCTCCGAAAAATTCCGGTCTTCATCCCGAAGCAAACAACATGGCCTGAGAGTCTACTTCAAGCCGGCACGAGTTTTGATAACGGACGATACGCAGGCCAACCGTCAACTGGCTGGTCTCGTTCTGCGAAAAGCCGGACTGACCGTCGACGAAGCCGAGAACGGTGCCATTGCGGTCGAAAAAGCCAGCCGCGGCACTTATGACCTCTTGTTGATGGACATGCAGATGCCGGTGATGGACGGCTTTACGGCGACCCGCACGCTGCGTGACCATGGGCTCACAACGCCAATTCTGGCATTCACGGCCAACGTCATGGAACAGGATCGCCAGCGCTGTGTCGAAGCGGGCTGCTCCGGATTCCTGACGAAACCAATCAACATCGATTTGCTGTTGAGCACTATCGCGGAATACCTCGAAACAACCGATGCGCCACCTGAACTTCCCGTACCGCTCGAGCATCCTGCATCGAACAACCGCATTGCAAAAGTCGCAGCAACTCCGTCTGCCTCAACATCCATTGCCGGGAATTCGCTGGATGAGATTCTCGATCAGTTGCCGGGAGTCGCCGGGATCCGAGGTCTCGATCGAAACCAGCCCCGGGATTCAGAGTCAGGAAGAGAGTTTCGCGATAGGGTCCGCAGACCAATTCACTCCACTCTGCCACTGGACATTCCGGAGTTCCGCGAGATCGTCGAGTCGTTCGTTGGGTGTATGGATGACACAATGCTGAGCCTGCGGGCGGCTCAGGTCAGAATGGATTATCAGGAAATCCGCGAGATCGCTCATCGCCTGAAAGGCACGGGAGGAACAGTGGGCTTCGCTGCCTTCACAGAACCATCGCGCAAGCTACAGCTCGCTGCCGAAGAACGTGATGACGCTACTATTGATGCCATGCTTCTGGAACTGGAAGAAATCAGTTCGCGAATAGAATTGCCAGCGGAGGTTTGAAGCGGGGCTCCATCCGCTATGACTCGCATCATCTTTCCGGATGAAGTCTGCTCAAGCCTGCTCAATCTTTCGGAGCGGAGCCGGCATTTGTAGCGGCGCGGGCTGGCGATCAGCTTTCTCCCATAAGACGGGACCTCAGCAGATCCCTGGCGACTCGCAATCAAAGCCTCGTTCAGCGCGTAAAAAAACTCCGGTCCTGATCCAGGACCGGAGTTATTCTGTTCTGCAAACGCGTCTGCACTTATCGCTTTGGAGCGGTGCAAGAGCCGTGAGTGTCGGCCATAGATGTTTTCTGCTCTGTGATCCCCGGACATTGAGAAGCCATCTCGGCATTCAATTCCTTGTAAGCTGACCACTCAGCCGGCAGATTGTCCTCATGGAAAATCGCAGCGACTGGGCATTCTGGAACGCAAGCTTCGCAGTCGATGCATTCATCCGGATGGATGAACAGAATGGCTTCACCTTCGTAAAAGCACTCTACTGGACATACGACCACGCAGTCAGTGTATTTGCAATTGAAGCATGGTTCGGCGACGACATGGGTCATTGAATATCCTTTCCCACCAGAAGATCTGGTCACTTACAAATGACAACGCCCAACATGAGGCGAATTGATGCACAAGTACAGAAATCAAACACCAGGTTCAGTCATGGCCAGTTTCGGCCAGTTCTTTAGCTGAGTTTTATGACATGTGTTTCGGCAATTTCCAGACTTGTTAGACAGGCAATCCGACAGAGTTCAAATTGAGACGGAGTCTCTAATCGAAGTCCGGCGGAAAACGGTCTTCCGTCCCTCTGATCACCTCCGGAAGTCTTCTCAGGTTTTCCCAATCGGAACGCTTATCAAAGATTGTTCTTTGCGGAGCGAATCCAGTGTTGTCGGTGTTTAAATGGAGTGGCACAATCTTCGCTGATGAAAAAGCATTGCCAGAGAAATCGGGCATGGTGGCTGTTCCGATCAAAGAGAATCCGTTGGACGGAGTTCATCCCCCGGCGACAAAGCATCGTTATTGACCCTTATCCTGACTGAATCACAGTTTGTGCTTGATGTGACATTCTTCAAATCTTGCGCCCCCTACTCTCACGTGACCTCGAAACACAGGTTTCTGTGGTGTTTCCTGGCTCCACGAGTCTTCTACGTGACTACATGGCTTCTGATCTCCGGCTTCGCGCGATTTTTCGGCGAGGCTGCGACCACACGAATTGAGCTTTTGCCGTGCCACTAACAGACATTGATCGAAAACTTCTGAATGACCTCCTGGCAGGCCAGAGTGGTGCGTGGAGACTCTTCGTCGACCGCTTTACGGGTCTGATCATTCAGGTCATCAAGCATTCCGCTCAGGCTCACAGCCTGAAATTGAATGCCGACGACATCGAAGATCTCTGCGCAGAGACATTTGCCGAACTGCTTTTGCGCGACATGGCCGCCCTGAGATCGTTTCGGGGACGTAGCTCTCTGGCGACTTATCTGTCAGTGATTACTCGCAGAGCCGTCGTCCGCAAGCTGACTCAACACCGTTATTTGCAGGCGATGGGACACGTCAATGCTCATCAGGCGGCTGTCGACTATGCCTCCAACGACGCTCCGCCGGGCCGTCAGCTTGAACAGAGAGATCACGTGGAAAGTTTGTTTTCTCGACTTCCTCAGGAAGCGGCAAAGGTCCTGAAGTGGATTTATCTTGACGGCCTCAGCTATCGACAAGTGGCAAAAAAACTTGGAAAACCCCTGAACTCGCTGGGTCCATTGCTGACACGCATTCGCGCTGCTGCGGGCCCCGCCACTGCGGATTGACTGCATATCCGGGCCACGGTCTGTCCAGAGCAATTGGATTGCATGCATTTTTGAAAAATCGGCGTTCTCTGGAGTCTACTCTGCCGTTAATCTGTTGATGCGATGTGCCGCGAACGTGTTTTTCTGGTCGGAAACAGTTCGTCTTCGCAAGACCGATAAGCAGGCTCATGCACTGACATTGATTCAGTGTCATGGGAGTGTCATCGCGTCGAAGCCACTTCAACTGCCGCTCAAGGTCGACCAGAATGAAATCCCGTTCGCATAGTTTTGAATTTGCCCCTGCGAAATCGAATGTCCGATCGGGCTTCACGCTGATTGAACTCCTGGTGGTTATTGCCATCATCGGAGTCCTTGTGGCGATCCTGCTGCCGGCTGTCCAGGCGGCTCGCGCTGCCGCTCGAAGAACGCAATGCCTGAGTAACCTCAAACAACTCGGGTTGGCGATCCATAACTTTCACGATGCCAATCGAATGTTCCCTCCGGCTCGGCTGATCCTGAATTCCAATCGAGCATCAAATAGCAGTGACGGCACCGACGCGGGACTTGATGAACCGACTTGGCTGATTCATATTCTGCCTCACCTTGAGCAATCAGCGTTATTCAGTCAGTGGGACGTCTATAAGCCTTACGGTCTGCATTCCTCCGAGGCCCGTTCGTCTGTGGTTTCCACTTATCTGTGCCCGGAAAGGCATTCTGCTTCTGATGCAGTGACCCAGGACGTGCAGGTTGAGATTCGATTTCCCTGCGGCTGCAAAGGAGGAATCCAGTCAATCCCCGGCGGAGCTGTCGCGGATTATGTCGCAAATCATGGAGACAATTCCCCGGGAGCAGCCGGCCTGCCTACCGATTTTTACTGGGGTGGTTATGGCACAGGGGTCCTGATTTCCAGTACGCCGGAAATTGACGAAGCAAAGTCTGTTGGAGGAGAGATTGTTTTAAAACGTCGCTGGCTCGATACCGTCTCCATGAGTGATTTAAAAGACGGAACGAGCCAGACAATCCTAGTGGGTGAACCTCACATACCGCCCGACAAGCTCTCACAGAGCCCATGGAATGGCCCCGCTTATATGGGTCGGCATCTCACTCATTTTGCCAGAATCGGCGGCCCTGGAGTTCCGATCGCGCATCACCCCAGCGATCAGCGAGCCTCCGTTTACTCCTTCGGCAGTGCTCATATTGGAATGTGCCAGTTCGCTTTTGCCGACGGTAGTGCAAGAGCCATCAACTCCAACATCAGCACACAAATTCTTGCCAGACTATGTCATCGATCTGACGGTGTTCAGGTTGCTGGCTTTTAAGAACCCGCTCATGACAGTCCTTTCAAGCCTTTTCACTGGCCGTCGCCCCATCCTCGCTGCCGCGATTGTTCTGATCATCACATCCAATGGATGCGGTGAAAAGCAACCAACGACCTATCCAGTCAAAGGACGAGTTATCTTTTCAGATGGCAAACCCGTGATGCTGGGGACAGTTGAACTGCTTTCCGAAGCTGGAGCAATGAACGCTCAGGGATCGATTCAGCCTGATGGCACCTTCACCCTTGGCACATTCGCCAGTAATGACGGCGCTGTTGAAGGAACACACAAAGCGATCGTCATGCAGATGATTGTAAGTGATGGTCTCCCCAGACATTCGATGGATCATGGCGATCCGATCGATCCGCTTTACAGCTCCTATTCGTCATCTCCGCTGACCGCGCTCGTTCAAGCCACAGCGTCCAACGAGATCACGTTGACTGTGGAACGCGCGAAGCGAAAGTAAGAGCGTGTACGGAGTACGGATCTCACCCCCACTTGTGATTTCCAAAGAAATGCTCCCGCAATACCAATTGACAAATCGCACAAGTCATTAGAATGTCCGGCACTGGTCGGGCTCTAAGTTGGTTGTTCAATACTACTTGGCCCAGAGAGCATGCATACGCGTCGCTTTCAAATTCTTATTTTGCTTCAGGTTGCGCTGCAACTCCTGATTCCAGCGATCGCCCCGTGGCTGCATTCGTTTGTCGATTGTGGTGGCGTGCAGTGCTGCACGTCGACTCAGGAATCCCATTCCTCGTCAGCCAGCCCGACACAGCGTCCGTTGCCTCGCTGCCTCGCCGGATGTTGCCACGACCATGGCAATGACAGTGCCGGCTCAGCACCCCACTCATCAGACCCTGGCCAGCCTGATCAGCAAACCCCTCATGATTGTGCCCATTGCGCAATTTGCCAGGCGATCGCCGCTCCAAGAATTCTGGCATCTGTCGTTGAACTCTCGGCAGCTCCTGAGCAGATCGTGCCTCTTATTGTGCCGGCCTCCGCAGATCCAATGCTGGGATTTGGCCTGCCGCCGAATTGTCGCGCTCCGCCTGCGGCTTGAGCGCCTCACATCGCAGTTCTCCGTGATTCGTGCCAGAAACAACAGAATCCATCAAGGCTTGAGCTGTCAACTCAAGTAGATGTGATGCCGTTGCCTGATGGCTCTTCTTAACAGAACTGCAACCGTTGCACCTCGAAATGGGCTCGCGTGATGCACTCGTATCCTTTGCGTTGACGAGGGCGCGCATGCAGAACTGCGACGCCGCTTCGATCTGCAAGTGCAGCAGCAGTGCGCATTTCTTCGCTGCCGAGCAACTTCCATTCGCATTCCTGATCTGGCCCTATAGCCACGATTCATGATCGGCGGACCAGGCTCGAGTTGCGCAGATTGCACGACAGAATCGGGCATCACCCCCTGCTGACAACGCCCAAACTCAGACCCTTCTGCTTACTCATTAAATTAAATCTCCATTAGGAAAATCTTAGATGTTAAACTCTCAAATCGCTTCCGTACGTAAACGCGGATTTACCCTGATCGAATTGCTGGTTGTTATCGCAATCATCGCAATTCTGATCGCACTGTTGTTGCCCGCCGTCCAGCAGGCTCGCGAAGCAGCGAGAAGAACGCAGTGCAAAAACAATCTGAAGCAATTAGCACTCGCTGCTCACAACTACGCTGACACGCACAGCTCGTTTCCACTTCAAGCTGGCGCATCCTTGTATGGCTATTCAGCTCAGGCTCAGTTGCTGCCATTTCATGAACAGGGCAGCCTGCATAGTCTCATCAATTTTAATCAACCGCTGACAATCGGGCTGGCGTGGAATCCGCAAGTGAACCCTGCGATTGCTGCTGTGGCCGGAACTCGCATTTCTGTGCTGATGTGCCCCAGCGACTCTGGGAATCCGATGTTCACTGATTCGTTTGGATTTGCCTGGGCTGGCGGCAACTATCTTGTGAATGGTGGGTCAGGAACACAGTTGAACTACTGTTCTGGCAATAATGATGGACTCTTCTGGCGCGGTTCGAGCATCAAGTTTCGTGACATCACCGATGGAACCAGCAACACCGCATTCATGGCGGAGACGTTGTTTGGTAACAGGCAGGCGGCGACAACAACTCTGGTCAATCCTCAACGCCAGATGAAGCGAGTCAATCTTGGAGCGTCATGCGTGGCGACGGCTGAAGCCATGGAATCAACTGCGTCCACGAACTTCACCGGAAACCGGGCTGGAATCTGGATTTCATCAACGGGATTTCACACCCTGATTCAGGGCTACTATCCACCGAATTCAAAAAGCCCGGACTTCGGTAATCACGGAGAAGTTGTGTCCGGCCCACGAAGCCTGCACGTCGGGGGAGCGCAGTTGTCGCTCTGTGACGGCAGTGTTCGCTTCGTTTCCGAGAACGTCAACCTGGCTTTATTCCGCAATGTATTCGCTCGCAACGACGGACAGGTGCTAGGCGAATTTTGAGCTGATCCCGGATCTGGTGGAAGTTGCGGCCAATGTGTTCGCGGGACACCCGATCGTATTGAGTCTCAGTCGTAACCGTGCGCGGAGTAATTCGCGCCGAAATCGATCCGGCCTGCTGATCAATATCTGATCATTAACCTGTCGCAGCGCTGGTTGAGCAATCTCAGCCAGCGACTGCTCTTTTGCGCCAAGCCGTCTTCTTTCAGGACGTTATCCATGCGATCGACTGCAATCGCAATTTGTTTATTGAACATGGCCATGTGCTGTGGCGGAGATTTGTCTCCATCAGCATGGACCGAATTTCGAAATGGGGGCTCCTCTGTTTCATCGGGATCGATGCCGTTAACCTGGTCACCAGAAAGTGGCATTGCGTGGCAAAAAGAACTCAACGGATATGGTCAATCCTGCCCGGTGATCTTCAACGGACGGGTATTTGTCACGTCTGTTGTCGGCCCCATGAAAGACGAATGTCAGATCATTTGTCTCGACTTAAAAACCGGTGAGCAAGTCTGGGAGTGGAAGAAAGAAGCGACTTCTCGCGCAGCGTCAAATTACATGGCGTCGCGAGCCGCACCAACACCTTTAGTAGATGCGAACGGCGTTTATGCTTTCTTTGAGAGCGGTGATTTTGTTGCCATCAATCCTGATGGAAATTTGAGATGGTCCAGAAGCCTGACCGACGAATTCGGAAAGTTTGACAACAACCACGGCCTGGGAAGCTCACCGACTCAGACAGCCGAACTGGTTATCGTCAACATAGAGCACAAAGGGCCCTCCTATCTGTTGGCGATCGACAAGCAGACGGGCGAAACACGATGGAAGGTTGATCGCCCCTCCGGAAGTTCCTGGACTTCTCCCATCGTGGTTCAGCAGGAGGGAAAAGAGCAGGTTGTCGTCAGCTCCGGTGGATCGGTAAGCGGTTACAGCACTGTCGACGGCAAACAACTGTGGTCCGTCGACGGAATTTCCGGGAACTCAGTCCCTTCACCGACAGCAGCTGGACCGTATCTGTACATTGGAGCCCGCATCCCAGAGTTCGGATCAGCAGAAGCAGCTTCCCAGTCTAACCTTTGCCTGCGTCTGGACTCTTCTGAGAACCCTCAGAATGAAGTGCTTTGGCGAGCAAAAAAAGCGGTCTGCGATTACGCCAGCCCTGTTATCCATGGCGACTGTGCGTATTACCTGAACAATGTGGGAGTGCTCTACTGTGTTGACAGTCTGACCGGAGAAACTCAATACACCGAACGGCTGGGAACGACATGCTGGGCAACTCCCGTTGTGGCGGGTGACAACGTTTACTTCTTCGGAAAAGATGGCAAGACGGTAGTCATCCAAAGCGGCCCGGTGTTTTCCAAAGTGGCCACCAATCTGCTTTGGGATCCCCTCAATGCTCCCGCTCCTGAGTTCTACAAGGAACATCAGAGCTCCGGGCATGGACATGGTTCCTCTGCAGACGACAGCAAGCAGAAGGCGAATGCCGCGAACGCTCCTGTTGCTCAGGAAAAGCAGAACGGGGCAGTTGAGACGCCGGAAACAAGCCCCAGGAAAAGCGAGGGTTCTGGACGAACTGGCGGCCCCGGTGGCGGAATGATGGCCACATTAATG
>CAIJTV010000299.1:0-12608 GCA_903823635.1 uncultured Planctomycetaceae bacterium | reverse complement strand
GGCATAGCCGTGGCAGCCTCGCTTGGCCATTTCCTGAATGTATAAAGTCGTGACTTCGCTTCGCATTTCATCCGGGACTTTAAAGTGCATCGCAGGATGCACATCAATTCCGGTGCATTCGGCTGACAGCCCGCAGGCCGCGGCGGCGGCGTTGAGAGAACTCTTGAGTTCCGCACCAAACTTCCAAAGCTGGCTGGAAACGTTTCGACGGCGAGCTTCCTTCAGAGTCGTGAGAGCGGCCCGCAGCCCGATGGTGTCGCTCCAGTAAGTGCTGGAGATAAACATTCGGGCGGCGGGTTCCATGATGTCTCGCAGACCTACAACTGCGGCCATCGGATAACCGTTGGAAATCGACTTGGCAAAGACCGCAAGGTCAGGCGTCACGCCCAGAAAACCCTGAGCGCCCCCCATTCCAAATCGAAGACCAGCCGACACTTCATCAAAGATCAAAACGGCTCCGTGTTCTTTGGCAAGTTGCTGAACGCCGCTCAGATAATCCGGAGCCGGGACCTCGGATCGCAGAGGCTCCATCATGATCGCGGCGACTTGGCCTTTATGTTGCTCCAGCATTTCTGCCAAAGCCATCAAGTCCCCACCGGGAAACGGAAGTGCTGTACCGGCGAGCGCTTTGGGCACTCCGATCGGTTCAATTCCCGGAAAGAGATGAGAGTTCAGGCTCGCTTCTTCCGCAAGATTGGCTGCGAGATACCAGTCGTGCCAGCCGTGATAGCCGCAGAACAGAATGAGATCCCTTCCCGTGGCACCACGAGCGATTCGCACGGCCATGGCACACGCTTCACCCCCTGACTTTGCATAACGCACCATCTCCGCACAAGGAATGCAGTCGCAGAGTTCTTCCGCCAGCTCGATTTCCAATTCATGATTGACGGAGTACATCGTGCCCTTCGAAATCTGCTCCTTGACGGCGTCATCTACAACTGGGTCCGCATACCCCAGCAGGATTGCGCCGATGCCGCTGATCCAGTCAATGTACTCGTTCCCGTCAACGTCTCGAAACCGCGCGCCTTTTGCTTCGACGGCATAGATCGGTGAGACCCCATACGCGACCCGATTGGGGCGCCGACTGATCAGTTGCGTTCCCCCGGGAATCAGTTGCAGCGCGCGCTCATAGAGCGCCATTGACTTGGGAACACGAGTCATATTGGTTCACTCCAGTCGGGTGATCGAGCAATCAAAAACGGTAGTCCAGGGGTGGGCGGCTTTGATTAAAGAACACCGATTTCGATTGGCACGAAAATGTATCGAAGGCTGCGCCCCGAATTCAATCTTGTGTTCGGTGAAGAGAACGGCAGGCGTCCGGCCCCGCCAGCCACGGAGGTTATAGCGTCAAGCCTTATTCCGGGCACCACCATCAGAGTTTGCAGTAGCCGATTTTTGGCAAATGGTTACGATGAACGAATCCTGGGCCGAAATCGCGTTATTTCAAGGTCTGGTTCAGGTCATGCATTTCCTTTGCCGTGATTCGTGGGGTTGTTTCTCATGGTTCTGCTCAATTCCAGGTTTTGTTCTTTTCGCATGGTCACCCTGCTGGTTTTCTCGGCCGTTGTCGTGGGCTGTGCCGATGTGGAATCACCAGTAACCTCCGCTAAGTCGGAGAAAGCGTCACCCGCCACTTCCGAGTCGCAGGGCGATGAGAAGACTGACGTCGCCAGTCTGAATCTGGAAGAACCCAGCGAGATGGTTGAGGATTCATCAGAGCTGGTAATCGGCGACCCAGCGCCAATGATTGCAATCTCTAAATGGATCAATGGTGAGCCCGTGACTGCGTATGTCCCGGAGAAAGTTTATGTCGTTGAGTTTTGGGCTACATGGTGTGGTCCTTGTTTGAAGAGTATGCCCCACATTGCTTCATTGCAGGCGGAGTATAGTGACAGCGTGACTTTCGTCGGAGTAACAGCGGAAGATGATGCCACGGTGACGAATTTTATGACAAATTTGGCTGGTCAGGGCGACAAGACCTGGAGTGATGTTCTCACGTATCGCATAGCTACGGATGATGATGGTAAAACAAACAACGTCTTTATGAATGCCTCCGGCCAAGCTGGGATCCCGTGTGCTTTCATCGTCGGCAAGACAGGGAATATCGAGTGGATCGGGCATCCCATGGAGATTGATAGCCCCTTGAAACAGATCGTTGAGGGCAGTTGGGATTCAGCACTTGCGAAGAAAACTGCTTTGGAAACGAAAGCTTTGGATAAGGCGTTTAGAATTGTCGGACCAAAACTTGATGAAGCGATGGCGGCCGGAGATGTTGCCGGAGCCATTGTTCTGCTCGATGATATGCTGAAACAATTTCCAGGTAACACTACACTCCTGAAGACGCGTTTCAAGATTGCGATGCAGGTTCCTCTCTTTGATGAGGCCAACAAGTCGGCAAAGATGATGGCCGATGTGGCAGGAGAGGATGTGCGAGTCCTCGACGATGTGGCATGGATGTTGGCCACCGCAACAGACAAGCCAGGTCTTGATCTTGAACTTGCCCTTTCCACGATTCAACGGGCTGTGGAATTGACAAAGGAGCAGGATATCTCCGTTCTGGAAACTATCGCTCGTGTTCATTCACGATGTGGAAACGGGGCAGAGGCTATTGCCTTCCAGACGAAGGCTGTTGACGCCTCCGCGGACGCTGATCAGAAGCAGCGGTTGGCTGTCGGCCTTGAAAAGTATAAGTCTGCTGCTAAAGAAACGGATGCTGCAAAAAGCTCGGATGAAGAGAAGGCGCCTTAGGCCAGCGAAAGATTTCGTTTTGCGAGTCCATGTTGCGACGTGA
Organism: uncultured Planctomycetaceae bacterium; assembly: GCA_903823635.1. GTDB lineage: Bacteria > Planctomycetota > Planctomycetia > Planctomycetales > Planctomycetaceae > SXXK01. The sequence continues at coordinate 9,817 of CAIJTV010000299.1, read as the reverse complement.
TGCAGCCGCCTCCAAATTCAGGTGCCGGACGAATGAGAAATCCCCGTCTTGTCGACGGGGAAAATGATTCTGCAGAAGGTATCAAAGAGCCCTGCTCACGACGCATTCACTTATGCCACAACCAGTTCTGGCTTGGATCGGCTGCGTTCGCATGTTCTCAGGCAATCACCTTCCTGCACGAGTGAGTCGACAACAAAACAATTTCGGCCGGAGTGTTTCGCCCGATACATTGCTGCGTCTGCTGCGGCGAATAATTTTTCGCCAAATTCCTGCTCAGGGCCAATGACTTTGCCTTCGGCCAGGCCAACACTGGCAGTGATAGGAATCGTCTTTCCCTCGAATACGCAGACAGACTGCTGAATCTTGCTCCTCAATCGTTCTCCGACAACGGCCAGACCGACGGAATTGGAGTCTTCAAGCAGCACCACAAATTCTTCTCCACCGTAACGGCCCACAATGTCAGAATCGCGGATCGTGTTGCGCAGCGTTTCGGCCACAATCTTCAATGCCTGATCGCCGGCTTGGTGACCATAAGTGTCATTGATCTTCTTGAAGTGATCGATATCAATCACTGCCATGCCAAGGGACCAGCCACGGACTCGATGCAGCGCTGCTCGCTCCGAAAGTTCCTGAAGCAGATAGGCCCGGTTGCAGATCCCTGTCAGAGCATCAACTCGCGATACATGCAGCAGGTCTGCCACTCGACGCTTTAATCGACCATTTTCTTCCAGCAATTCGATTGGGATTGATTGGGAACTGTTCTCCTGGCTAGCCAGATCGGCCAGTCTTGACATTTCTTCCAGGGCGTCCTGAAGCAGGTCGCTCGTCGATGGTAACTGATCCGGACTTATATCGAAGGATTGAGCGGTCGCATCGAGCTGCTCTTGCACGCCTCCAACAACTTCTTCAACAGACAATTGTTTTGGCAATATGAAATTGGCCAATGATTCTTCAAGATGAATCAATGAGATCGCGGGGGTCTCATCACAGAGCAGGCTGGCGACAGCATCTGCCAGACGCGTAACTTCAAGCAGCGGATGTTTTTCACCGCCAGCTTTTAACGCTGTCATATTTGGGTCGTTGATTCCACGAATTGCGGCGTGGCACCGCTCAGGAAGTCCCATCTGCTGAAGCAGGATTGAAGACAATTTGGAATGATTGAAACCGAAAGTTTCCTGTTCAACACGCGGGAGCGGAATCCCTTCGGTTTTAGCCCGACGCAAACATTCGAGGTACTTAACCGGCTCCGCCTTTAGTAAAGCCAGCTTGCCGAGGCCTGCCAGAATGCTGGTAGTGTAGCATTCACCGCGGAAAGCAGGTGACCCATACTGAGAGGCAAGCAGTTCGGCCGCTGTTGCCTGAACAAACGATCGCAGCCAGAAACGGCGGTAGTGCTCTAAATGGTCAGATTTCTCCATGGACTGTTTGGCGAGCGAGAAACTCAGTACCAGTGGAGCCGCTGCGGTTCGTCCCATCAACATCACGGCTCGACCAAGATCGGTGACTTCACCTCTTGTCCCGTATTTTGAAGAATTCGCAACCTTCAGGAGTTTCCCAACCATCGCGGGATCCTTCCTGATCACAGAGACCAATTGTTCATTGGAACTATTCGTGTCGTGAAATAGTTTCAATGCTTCAATCGCAACCGTTGGCAAAGAGGGAATTCGCGTGAATTGCGAGAAGTCAGTAGTCATTGCTGTGCGTCAATCTTTGCAAGAACAGAAGCGAGAATGTTGGAACCAACATGCGACCGCATCCTCGGCGCTAGTCTCAGGTCGCATCGCTTCATCGCAGAAACGCTCATGGGACTTGCTGGTAGACCCTCATAACGGCTCGAATCGAGACGAATCGGAGATATGGTTTCACGGGTTAGACGTTTTGTCGGGGTCATCGCGGTGGGGATTCCGGTGCTCTCTGCAGAAATCTATCGACTTCAATCATGCTGGGAGAATCGATGCGATCGGTAAATTCGGGGTGGTCTTTCCTTGTTTGTCTATTTTGCCTGAGCGGAGTTTATCTGCTGATCCCCAAAGTGCCGACCAGATTACCAAGACTATGCGTTCATTAAACTCTACTGCGGCAGTTGGCGAATGTGCTGACATCTTGTTCTGCCAGCACAAATGGACGCGAGTCTCTGGGGGATTTTGTCATGAGATATGACATCGCTGTTATTGGCAATGACGAGGCGGCGCTGGAACTTTTGTGTATGGCGGGATCTTTGGGCAAGCGTGTGCTTGCGATCCTTCCAGAGCAGCGACACTCTGAATGGATGATTAGTATTGCTTTACGGCGTCTGGTCGAGCAATTACTGAATGATGGCACTGGATCGCGGCTGCCCAGTTCGGTGCGACGATGCTCGCCTGGTCTGGTGAAGCGACTGCTGACAAATGCCCTCACTTCCGAGATCATGGATTATATGGCGATCCTCGAGCGGTTAGGTGTCGACGTGCGTGTCGGTGAGGCCAGGCTTTTGAGCCGCAGTAGTGTGATGATCACTAGTGGGATGGATTGCTCCAGGACAGTGTTAAACGCGGACAATGTTGTCGTGGGGTGTGGCACACGACGGACCGCTACGCAGCGTCCATTGGGATTAATGCCATCCTCCCGGCCTGAATCCCTCTTGTCAGGCGCGATGTTTCCTGACGCTGTGACAATTCTCGGTGGAGATCAGTTGGGTGCGGGCTTTTCCGCACTGTTAAGTCTGATTGGGGTAGAATCTAGGTTGATAACCGATGGCCCTGCAGATTGTGCGATGCAGGAGTTGGCTATTGCGGCGGGCGTGCGAATCATCGATAACGGGAACGGAGATGAGTACGTCCGGAAACAATCTCGGTCAGGTCGCTCTGATGAAGTGCTCGATTTTCGAAGGTCGGTTGGGTTCACTGAGCACCTTGGTTTAGCAGACGTTGGAGTTGAGCCCGATGAGCTTGGACGTCTCTGGTGTGCATCGTCCCTGGAGACGTGGTGTAGCGGTGTCTTTGGAATTGGCGACGTTGTGGGCTTTTCTGCAGATATCTCCCGACATCCAACTGATCAGGCGCGTCGGATTCTTAACCGGATCAGTCATCGCATCCGACGCCCGCATTTCCTGCGAAATCGCGAGATGAGTTTTTCCGGAACGACTGCCCGAGTTTCAGATTGATTGGACGTCCAAAGGAATTCGCTCTGTGTTAGTGACTCTGATGTCGAGCCCCGTGGAATCCATCAGGTCTACAGTGGTGATTAATGGCATCGCAGGTGATGTTCGGGGTTCGATCGCAGTTTCAACTGTTTCCATCTTCTTCTTGTCCGGCGCGATAATGGGAAGTCTGACGATGAACAGACTGCCCTTACCGAACTCACTTCGGAGGGAGACATCTCCACCAAGAAGGCGAGCAAGTTCACGCACGATTGAGAGTCCAAGTCCGGTTCCCTCATATTCTCGCTTCACATGATCTCTTGAGCCGGACCCCGTAGACCCCTGGCGAAACTTCTCGAAGATATGTTCCTGCTCCTGAAGAGGGATACCGATTCCGGTGTCTTCAACACTGAACTCAATTAAATCAGATTCTGACAGACGCGAAGCGATACGGACTCGTCCACCCTCCGGCGTAAACTTAATCGCATTGGACAGAAGATTCGTCAGGATCTGGTTGATCTTGCTTCGATCCTGTTGCAGAAGTGGTAATGGTTGCGGTGGCGGTTCGATTCTGAGGTCGATGTTTTTGCGGTCTGCGAGCGGCATGATCTGCTGCATCTGAAGTTCCAGCAGGTCCGCGATTTGAACTTCGGTTCGATGAAGATCCATCTTGCCGCTTTCAATTTTGGCAAGATCAAGCAGATCATTGATCTGCACCATCAGTGACTGGCCTGATGTCTGGATGTTGTAAACGTAGCGCTTTTGGCGTTCATCAAGGTTCACGGCGCTTTGCAGGATGTCACTGAAGCCGAGGATGCTGTTCAGAGGTGTTCGCAATTCGTGACTGATGGTCGCGAGGAAATCATCTTTCAGTTTGTTGTTGTTGAAGAGTTCCATATTCGCCTGAGCGAGCTGGTCGATTTTTCCGTCCAGACTGTCGTTCAATGATCTGAGTTCATCATTGACTGTCATCATATGCCTGAGCATGCGATTGAACGCATGGCTGAGTTCTTCAAATTCGTCACCGGTACTGATGTCCGCGCGCAGATTCAAATTGCCGCGAGCGATCTCGTCGCTGACGTCTTTGAGGTGTTGTACCGGTTTAACAATGATGTAACGCACGATGGCATAAGCGGCCAGCATCGCAAGAAATGATGTTACGATACCCGTCGCCAGAAGAATGGCTCTGTTGCGACTCAGTTGCGCATCAACGGCCTCCAGGGAGATTTGAATCCTTGCGATGCTGAGAAGAGGTGGTTTGGATTCTCGTGTGCCCTGCTCTGTTGATGATTCGATGGTTTCTGCCGGCTTAACAGGCTTGTCGTGCGGCACAGGAGTCTCAGCCTCTTGTCGAGCAATTGGACTTGTCAGCGCCTTGTTTCCGTCCATGATATGGCATGCCTGGCAGGATTTCGCATTTCTTATTGCGGCAAAATAGACGAGTTCTCGCGGGCGATCCGCCTCAGCGGCCTTAAAAATATAATACTCATCTTCTGGAGCTTCCTGGTCCAGGAATCTTCGGCGAGCCTCGAATCCGTCTTCGTTGTCGGGGAACTCATCCGTTGCGGACGTGAGTCCCCAAAGAGTTTTGTCTGAAGTCCCAGGGAGTTCGTTCAGGATTTTGTTAAAGAGCACAACGTTTTGTGGAAGCGATGAGTCGCCCACGGAACTCTTGTGATTAGAGTCCAAAGGCAATGTGTCGATTTCCCCCTCTCGATGATTCTTTTCTCGAGCTTCGTCCTGCGACTTCAGAGACGAATGTTCTTCAGGGCTTACCGATGCCGTGATAAGTTTCGGATAGTGAACCAGAGGTAGTACCTGCGGTACCATGTCTTTTGCACGGAGCAGTTGTTGATACTCAATGAGTCGGCGCGTACGAGACGCGTAAAGCCAGAAGCTTGCGGTAATAAGGAACAGCAGCGCGAACCCGAAAAGAAAGCGACACTTTCTTTCCAGGCTACTTTCGCCGATCAGCTTCTTGAGGGCTCGATAAGAAATCACGAATCCGTTCCTGCGTATGTGCCGAAGACACTGCCGGTATCTTCTCAGAATCAGGTTACAGATCAAATCCAGGTAGGCTTCCGGTCTGAATTCGCTGCCAGACCTGCCATGATACCGTATGAATCTCCCGTGGCGTTCGTCTTCACTGTGCCTGCGTTTCTCGCGTTCGAATCGTACATCGCAAGAGGTCAGAATTATGTTGCGAGCTTTTTCCAGTGCTGAGATTCGCCGTGTGGATCAGGACGCTGTCACGGAATTGGGGATTCCTTCCTTGTTGCTTATGGAGAATGCCGCGAGGGGTGTCTGTGACCGAATTCAGCAAGCTGGCATCTGGCGGTCGATTTTGATCCTTGCAGGTCCCGGGAATAATGGTGGTGATGGCCTGGCAGTCGCTCGGCTTCTGGCAGCTCGCGGGATTGACGCAACGGTGCATTTGATACGCAACGGAAAGAGTCTGTCGGAGGATGCGGCGCAAAACCTCCGTTTTCTGAACCGATGCGGTATCGCCGTGAATGAACCCTCTTTGGAAAATATGGTGCAGTTCATCACACCGTTGTCGGATCAGGATTTAATCGTCGATGCAATGCTTGGCACCGGAACCAGGGGACAACTCAGATCGCCCTTTTCGGAGGTCGCTGATGCGATTAATTCGTCTGGTGCGATGGTATTGGCCGTTGATATTCCAACAGGTTTCGACTGCGACTCCGGGGTGGTCAGTGGGCCCTGTGTGAAAGCTGATTGGACAGTGACGTTTGTGGCTTTGAAGAACGGCTTTCTGCGGGAGTCAGCGACTCACTATACGGGAGTCATCTGGATTTCAGATATCGGGATCCCTCAAAAATGGCTCATGGACTGGAGCCAGCGTAATGGCGGTTCTGAGGAGCTGATTCGCTGAAGGTGCAGAAAGCTTGTGGGTCGCCAAACTCCCCACGTTACCTTACGTCGTGGGCAGATCTCAATTGTGGCAGGATCTGGTCTGGCCGGGACAACTTACGGCGGACGGCTGAAATTTGATTAGGAGTCGACTAGCATTCCGCCCAGAAAACTCTTCAAAGAGAGGACCATGGCTTGATCAACATCGAACGGCAGAGTCTCTCTGTTTCATCGGTTTGAACGGCTGTTGGCATATTTCGAAATCAGGTCGCGGGACGCGGCCTCACTCTTAGTCAGATAAGAATCTCATGCCTTCTGTTCCCCAACGTATAGACGGACCCGTTGCGGTGATTGGCGATGTCCATGGTCAGACGGACAAGCTTAGGCAAATCATTGGACAGTTGTCGCGACTGCCTGATATTCATCGACGCTGGATTGTTTTCATCGGTGATCTTGTGGATCGAGGCCCGGATCCGGCAGGTACCGTTGAGTTGTATTGCGATCTTTCAAAGAACCATGAGTTCGTCACTTGGCTATGTGGAAATCATGAACTGGCGATGGCAGGGACTCTGGGACTGTTCGAAAAACCCGACTACGTGGATTTCGAAAAGCGATGGACGAACCACTATGATTCTCACACGACTTTCGAGTCCTATGGGGTGCCGCATGGTGATGTTAATGCACTCCGAAAGGCTCTTCCGGACGAGCATCGGCGACTGCTGTCTGACTTGCCGTGGAGTATTGAGCACAGAGACTACCTGTTTGTTCATGCGGGTCTCGACAGAAACATGCCCTTTGAGACGCAGGTTCAGATTCTTCGCCAGCGAGATTTCAGTCTGAGTCATCCTCCCTGGTTGTACTCCAAAGACTATATCAATGCCGGGCCACCGATGGATTCTCCGGTAACCATAGTGATGGGGCATGTCCCTGTTCCCGAGGTCTTGTTCAGGAACGGGTTGATTGCAACGGACACAACCGGAGGAATTGATGGGGAGCTAAGCTGTGTATTGCTGCCCGAGAATATTGTCCTTCAATCCGGCAATGTCCCGCCGCGACCTCTCTCTCAGCCTGAAAGAAAGAAGCCCTGGTGGCAGATCTGGTAGAGTGTTGGAGTAGGCACTGATGCATATTTTTTATCGGAGGTCATGATGTTTCAGCGATGCCTGTTCCTCTGTGTGCTGCTAAGTGTGTCCGGAGTATCCCGGCCGACTGCGGCAGCTCCTCCGGCTATCGAAGAATTCCTGGTGGAGGGGCGTTTAGCGGAAGGCGCAGCCGCGATGCAGACTGCCGTCGATGCTGATTCTGATGACGGGTTATCTCGGTTTGGTCTGGGAGTGACTCAGTTTTTTCAGGCGGTCGAGGCGTTAGGGCAAAGCCAGTATCGATATGGCTTGCTTGGAAATCGCAGACGTGCGATTCCCTTCATGCGATTGCCGATCCCGGAGAACGATAAGCCGGAACAGATTTCATATGAGTTAGCGCGTTCAACGATTCAGGATTTTATTTCGGGATTAAGCAAAGCCGAGCAGACTCTTGCCGGGGTGAAAACGTCCGGTGTCAAGTTGCCTCTGAAAATCGGTCAGATTCGGCTCGACCTTGACGGTGATGGTGTTGGCACAGACGAAGAATCGATCTGGAATATTCTCAATGCTCTTAACGGCGGTGGTCGTCCTGAAGAAGCAGCGGCCACAGTGAATCAGTTGGTGGTTGCTTTCGATGACGGAGATGTTTTATGGCTCAGAGGTTATTGCCATGTGATGTCCGCGTTGGGTGAGATGGTGCTGGCGTATGACTGGAGAGATCAGTTTGAGCGGACGGCTCATTTGTTTTATCCGAGCGTTCAGTCGCCATACGAGTTTCTGCAGGCAGAGGGAGCCGGACCGTTTAATGGCTTCAATTCCCAAAATATTCTTGATGTGATCGCTCTGATTCATACCGTCAACTATGAGTGTATTGAGCCCGAGCGAATGAAGACGGCACTCGGCCATCTGGAGTCGGTGATCAGTTTGAGTCGTGAATCCTGGAAACTGATCAACGCGGAAACCGACAACGATCGAGAATGGCTGCCTAATCCTCGACAGTCTGCTGCAATCGGAGAACTGCGCGTGTCGCAACAAAACCTTGTGGGCTGGCAGGCATTTCTGGATGAAGCAGACGCAATCCTGCAGGGAAAGAAATTACTGCCATTCTGGCGCGGGATTGACGGGGGAGCGATGTTCTTCGATGGTAATTTCCCGGAGCATCCCGAACTGGGAATCAACGTTCGGAAAATATTCCTGGAGCCAACTCGCCTCGATCTCATCCTGTGGCTTCAGGGTACTGGCCTTCAGCCTTTCCTTGAGAAAGGGGAACGAACTGATCCCGATGCCTGGCGAAGAATCATAGATGCCTTTAACGGAAACTTCTTCCTGTTTATGGCCTGGTTCAACTGATTTCGCGACGGCAGTCAGTGGCGTCATGAATGCAGCGAGCGAACTGGTGGGGCCTGAGTGATTCGCCGGCCTGTGTTGCTCGTGTCATTTCCATAAACAAGGCTACTCAATCACGACACCAGTGACGTCTGGCGGATTCGGAAATTTCGGAGCCATGTCAGCCAGCGTTTCGGCAATTATGCCGGCAACTGCATAATCGCGATACCAGTTCTGATCCGCCGGGACAACATACCACGGTGCATGCGAGGTGGAGCATTTCTCCAGCATGTCTTCGAACGCCTTTTCGTAGTCATCCCAGAATTTGCGTTTCTCGAGATCCGCCGGATCGAACTTCCATCGCTTCTCGGGAGTATCAATTCTCTCCTGAAATCGTTGTTTTTGTTCATCCTTCGAAATGTGGAGGAAGAACTTGATGATACGAGTCCCTGAGCTAGCCAGCATTTCCTCGAAGGCATTGATTTGGCCGTATCGAGGTTTCCACACACTTTCTTTGACGATTTTGTGAACTCGAACCACGAGCACGTCTTCGTAATGTGAGCGGTTGAAGATCCCGATTTTTCCTGCCGGTGGCACAGCTTTGTGAATTCGCCAAAGGTAGTCGTGTGCCAGTTCTTCTTCACTCGGCTTTTTGAAGCAGGTCACTTCGACCCATTGGGGATTCGTGCCCTGAGTGACGGACCGGATCGTGCCATCCTTCCCGCCGCCATCAATGGCCTGAAAGATGACCAAAAGTTTTTGTCGTTCTTCCGCGTAAAGTTTTTCGCCAAGGGAAACAATTTTGTCTCGGAGCTCAACCTGCGCTTTCTCGCACCGATCACGGTCGTTCTCAAATGCTTTCCCGTTAGTCTCCGTCTTGCGCAGGATAATCTTCTGGCCGGGTTTTATCAGGTGACGATCAAAGCTGGGCATTGTCAACTCCGAGGAGTCTATTCAGGCTGTAAGCAAGAGGCTGACGATTATCACGGAGAATACTGCAAGTAGCATCAATCCTGAAACAGCGGTTCCGGCAATTGCTTCAAATCGTGACCGCCCCTGAATCACGTATCCTGTCAGGCAGAGGATAAGCGAAACAATGTTGAGAAGTCCGGCACTGCCGCCAACCACCAGAAGTCTAGTCAGAGCCGGGGCGTTGGCTGTTATATCTGTGAGTTCCTGCCGGGACGAAGGCAGTTCGTGCAGCATGAGAAACAACACGCCATAAAGAATTGCGGCAACAACCCCGAAGAGAATTCCGGCCCACGCCACGACATTTGCCGGTTCCGTTGATTCCACATTCGTCTGTTGGTCATGAATTCGGTCTGACGACATCCTGGATTCCATGAATGCAGGGCTGCTGTCTTCGTAGGAAAGCAGCGCCCGCGATGAATTTGTAACTCTTTACTCTTTACTCTTT
>CAIJTV010000298.1:0-1905 GCA_903823635.1 uncultured Planctomycetaceae bacterium | reverse complement strand
GCTCTTCCAGGGAATGCAGCGGTTCATCGATCGTCAGTTTTCGAATCTCGTGTGGAGGATTCCACGGGAACCAACGAAATCCATGATCCTCTGTCAGCCTGATTTTGTACGTTGTTCCAACCAAGCTATGATGCGGTCCTATGGCGATTTTCACAATCTCAGCACTTCCCTCACCTCAACGTATTCACTACTTTTCAGAGATGAATTCTGTGCCGAACTCTGTACCATCACGGAGTTGGTGTTTTCGTTCTGCGATGAACGCCTTTTGACTCGTGAACACTTGAAACTGGGGTTGTTAGTTGCAGTCGCTGGGTGCAAGGGTAGAAGCTTAAGGTTCAAAACCGGACGCTAATGCGTTCCGGCTGATAACGCGAACCCAACTTCTTAGCTGTGACAAAGCACGCGTCCTTCATCGCTCGGCGCATCGTTTCTCCTACCGGATCACAAGAATGCTGAAGACACTCTCAATCTTGTTCTCAACATTCGTGATGACGGTCGAATGCCTGTCTGCACACGCGGCCGAGAAGCCCAACATGATCGTTATCTACGCCGATGATCTGGGCTACGGCGACCTGGGGTGCTATGGACATCCCACAATACGCACGCCGAATCTGGATCGAATGGCTGCTGAAGGCATGCGGTTCACCGAGTTCTATTCCACGGCCGAAGTGTGCACTCCCAGTCGCGCGGCCTTGATGACGGGGAGATATCCGGTACGCAACGGGATGTGTCACGACAAGTTTCGAGTCCTCCGGAATAATTCCAAAGGCGGGCTTCCGAAGGACGAAGTGACTCTGCCGGAACTGCTGAAGACTCAGGGTTATGCGACCGGCATGGTCGGGAAGTGGCATCTGGGACATCTACAGGAGCATTTGCCACCGCATCATGGTTTCGACAGCTATTTCGGAATGCCGTTTTCGAACGACATGATGCCAGCACCGGATGCTCCCAAGGGAAGAGAACGATTCTTCGCGGAGAATAATGACTACTGGAAGACTCCGTTGATCCGTGGCACCGAGATCCTTGAAGAACATCCGGATCAGCGACAACTGACCAAACGGTACTCCGAAGAAGCCGTTCAGTTCATTAAAGAAAAGAAGAATGCTCCGTTCTTTCTTTACGTCGCTCATTCGTTTCCGCATGTGCCTCTGTTTGCATCCGAAAACTTTCGCGGGAAAAGTCCGGCCGGGATCTATGGTGACGTCGTCGAAGAACTTGACTGGAGCGTCGGACAGATTCTCGACACGCTACGAGCCGAGGGGCTGGATGAGCAGACTCTGGTTGTCTTCAGCAGTGACAATGGCCCATGGTTAATCTTCGATGATCACGGCGGCAGTGCGGGGTTGCTGAAAGAAGGCAAAGGTTCTACCTGGGAAGGCGGCATGCGCGTGCCCGGGATTTTCTGGTGGCCAACAAAGATTCCATCGGGCAGCATCCAACGCGAAATGGCCAACACAATGGATGTCTTCGCCACCTGTGCTTTACTGGCCGGAGCAACTCTGCCGGAGAAAAAGATCGATGGCATTGATGTTTCACCGCTGCTGTTGGGAACAGGCAGCGTCGATCGACCGCCATTTATGTACTACCGCGGAGCAACGCTTTTTGCCTGTCGATTGGGACCGTGGAAAGCACACTTTTTGACTCAACCGGCCTATGGAACCCCCAAAGCCGAGCCGCATGATCCGCCGCAATTGTATCAGGTGCAAATTGATCCCGGTGAACGCTGGGATCGAGCGGCCATGAATCCGGAAATCATCGCTCAGATTAAGTCAGCGGTGGAACAGCATCGTGCGGAATTGCAGATGGCTCCGACACAGCTTGAAGAAACAGTTGCGACGTCTCCCTAGCTCGAAGGCCCCAAATCTCGTTTGTTGACGCCACTGAGCTTGTCTGAGTGGTGAAGCG
>CAIJTV010000297.1:0-2996 GCA_903823635.1 uncultured Planctomycetaceae bacterium | reverse complement strand
GTCCCGATAGTTTGATGCCATCGCTGTTTCCATTCGGGCCGACATTACTCACCACAAGATTCAGCAGCGTGATTCCGCGTGATGTCGTGGTCTGGGAGCCTCCGTTATCAACGTTGATTCCATTTCCCGTCGCGCCAGTGAGGTGCAGACCGTCGATTGTCAGATAGGAACATCGCGTGACGTGGACGCCGCTTCCTCCGCCTTCGAACACCGGTGGCTTCTGTGAATCTGCTGCTCTCAGAATGACCGGGGCCGCTTTGGTCCCGTGGATTTCCCGCAGTTCGAAATCGCCCCGAATGGTGATACCAGAAGCCAGCTTCAACACGTCGCCGGGCTTTGCGATTCGAGCTGCTTGAAGCAATTCTTCTCGAGACGAGACGGTTTGTTCTCCGGCTCGGAGTGATGTTCCAGCGAGAAGCAGCAGCAAAGTGATGCCAGGATAAATACGCATGAAATCCCCACAGGCTCATGGATCAGGTGACGTGAATCAGGTCGACAGGATACCATAGGTCGTGTGAAAAGTGTCAGCAGGGCTGATCGTGCACTTCGATCCGCTCGGTCTATATGTTCGGCAGAGGATTACCGGATGAAAACAGCATTGCACACCATCAGCTATTCCGGTTCATGGGGACAGGCGAAGTTGCCGCTGGAAGAGATTGTCCAGCGAGCGTCAATGCTGGGGTATGATGGGATCATGCTGGCTGGAAAGCGACCTCATGCGTCGTTGCTGGACATGACACCTGACGCCCGACGTGAACTTCGAAGTCGAATGACTGACGCGAAGGTAGAGATGTCCTGTCTGGCCGGATACACGAACTTCACCGCTGATGCAGAGCATGCGGAGGTGCCTCATCGCGAGATGCAGATTCATTACGTGACCGAGTTGTGCCGATTGGCCGTCGAGCTTGGGGGCCAGATCGTGCGAATCTTTACGGGCTATGAGCATCCGTTGCTGCCTTATTCAAAAGCGTGGGACTTGACCGTCAGCGCGGTCAAGGAATGTGCTCGTCGAGCAGCGGACGTTGGGGCGATTGTCGCCGTGCAGAACCATCACGATCTGGCAGCGCACTCGGAGGCGTTCTTGATGTTTCTGAAGGCTGTTGATGAATCGAACTGTCGAGCGGCCTTTGATGCGTGGTCTCCGGCTCTGCAGAGTGACAACTATCTGACGGCCGCGAAGAAGCTGGCACCGCTCACCGTTCACACAACGATAGCCGATTATGTCCGAGTGCCCCGGTTTCGTTATCAGCCCGAGCTGGTGAATTATCGCCGCGACGAAGACTACATTCAGGCGGTGCCTATGGGCGAGGGGTTTATCGACTATCGAGGTTTTCTGAAGGCGTTATGTGAACACGGTTTCGATGGCTGCGTAGCCTTCGAGATGTGTTCTCCGCTCCGCGATGGAAACAGCCTCGAGGTGCTGGATCAGTATGCCCGGAAGTTTGTCGAGTTTATGAAGCAGACGGCAGCAAGCTAGATCGAAGTCAAGGACTGGCGAAAGATGAGGAAGTCTTTGCTATGGCTTTCCAATCGCAAACAGGTGTTGCTCGCCCCTGATATAAATTCGTCCGTTTGCAATGGCGGGGGAGGACCATGTGTATTCGCCCAGTTCATTTCGGGAGACGACGTTGAGTTTGTCACCTGGCTTGACGACCGACGTGATTCCATCATCTGCGGTGAAGTAGACCAGACCGTTGGCCGTCAACAGTGACGCGCTGTAGTGCTTGCCGAGGCGATCCTGCCAGAGACGTTTTCCGGTCGCTGTTTCAAAACAATTGACCGTGCCTCGGTCGTCAGCGACAAACAGATAAGGGCCTGTCAGCACGGGTGACGGCACGTAGCATTTGGCTTCGTCTGATTGCCATCGCACATGGGATGTTGTCACGTCGCCGGAACCATCCGGACTGATGGCCATGACATGATGCGTCGGGTAGCCGGCCGTCAGATAAAAGCCTTGTTCGTCGGCGACCATAGACGAAACAAATTGTTCCGTGGGGCCTTCAATCTTCCAGACTTCCTGCCCGGTTCGTGGATCGAGGCTCACCACCTGTTTGCTGCCGGACATCACCATTTGAGTTCGGCCCGCGATGTCGCGAATGATGGGCGTGCAATAACTGCGGATCTTGTGTTCTCGTGGAGTCTTCCAGACCGTTTTGCCGTTTGAGCGATCCAGTGCAACGACATACGAGTCACCATCATGATCACCATTGACGATCAGAAGGTTTTCGAAAATCACCGGCGAGCTGCAGAATCCATGAGCGCTGATGAAGTCACCGATCGTGACGTGCCAGAGTTCATTGCCATTGAAGTCAAAAGCGGCCACGAGGATTTGACCTGGGGTGACGTTTCGTTCGCTACCGACATTGGGGGCAGGAATTTCATGGCCATCAACGGTCAAAAACGAAACATAAACCGTCTTGCCATCCGTTGCTGGCGTTCCGGAAGCGTAGCTGTTCAGCTGGTGTTTGGTTTCCAGCTTTGATTTGGCCACCATCCTTTGCCACAGCATCTCACCGTTGGCTTGATCCAGGCATGTCAGAATTCTTTCGCCTGTGGCTTCGTCGCAGCCGCTCAGAAAGATGCGATCATTCCAGATGACTGGTGATGCGTGACCGGTTCCTCGCAGTTTCGACTTCCAGACGATGTTCTCCCCGGTTTTCCCATCCCAGACGGTTGGTACATCGGTCTCAACGGACGTACCGTCGCCTCGAGGGCCTCGCCAGCATGGCCAGTTTTCTGCCATGGCGGCGGAAAAAGGCAGTTGACTGATCAACATCAGCATGAGCAAGCGAAGACGGCCGGACCTGGGAAGGGCAGGGTGGTGATAGCCAGCATTCGCCTCAGCGGAGTGCTGCTCAGCGATTTCCGGGAAGACACGCGGGAGTTTCGAAGTCATCGCAAGGCAGCTTTCTTTGGCTGAATTCTAAGACGGGTCTTCGCCCCGGTAGTTTTCGGTCAGTTTAGAGTTCTCTCACAATGGCCGGTAGCGGCAATCG
>CAIJTV010000296.1:0-5475 GCA_903823635.1 uncultured Planctomycetaceae bacterium | reverse complement strand
TCCATGTACTATGGCATTCAAGGCAGCGTGCGAATATGGGTCTGGCAAAGTTTGCAACACCATCAACATAACCTGGGCTGTTGACCCATTCGCCAAGCTCCGTAAAGTGACTCACGGGAAGCTCATACAGACACTGATCTTTCCAGTAGAGAAACGTCTGCCCATACTTTGCAGATCCTGTCACTATGCCGATTTCTTCCTTGTGTTCGAACTCCACGCCTCGACGCAGCACCACCACTGACTGATAGTACTTGTCGCCGGACCGAGACATCTCAAACAGCATGTCAGGGGTTGCTGTACGAAGGATATTGCGACCTTCACCAAAATCATCCGGAAGAGATGTTTCGCTGGGGAGGCGGCATGTCCTGTAATGAGCTGTCGCTGCTGAAGTCTCGACATAAGCGGCGTGACACTCGCGACAGCTTTCCGGCCCGAGGTAGTCTGCTGCAGCCACAGCAGGTTTCGACAGGGAGAGTTTCTGTTGCGGAGCTGGCAGAAAAACAACTTTCTTTCGGGTGAGATGTCCAACGGTGCCCGCATAGTCTTCGGGACTAATGAAGAATACGCCGTCTTTCAACTCCTTGAGTGGGCGACGAATTCCCTCGCCCACTCTTACCTGATCTAAAGTCAGAACAGCATAGATGGCTCCGATCGTGATCACACTGAACAATGCAAAGACTACTGAGTGCCTTCGTATGTAAGTTAACATCAAGGTCTTGCTCCATCAGTATTTCCTAACCGCTGCCTCAAAGCATCTCCAACCAGACTGTCTCCGCAATCGCGTGCAACCTGTCCGAGAATCCGCAACAGTTCCAACGGACAATCTTCGATTGTCTCAATGGAACGTACGCTTGTACGCAGATCCTGAATTCGTGCGACAAGAGCCTGGATCCGTTCGATCTCGGCTGTTTCCTGTCGAGAACGCAATACCTCCAACAGACGGTTCATGGACTGCCAATCCATTGGATGCAGCTTCAATGCGGTACGATAGGCCTCTTCAGCCTCGCCAAATTCCTGCTTCGCATAGTGAACCCAGCCCTTGTATCGCCAGAATCGGTTATCCGTCTCAGCATCAGCCGGAGCCTGAGACAGCAATTCAACCACTCGGTTAAGTCGTCCTTTCACAATCTCGGCGTCTATCTGGTCGGCCAGCAGGTTTGCATTATTCGGGAACCGTTCCAAAAGATTCAGAACCTGCATCTCCCGTTCATTCATGACGGCATCAGCATTAACATCTGCCGTCTCGCCGGCTTGTGTATTATGCTGTTCTCGCCACTGCAGCGCGCGGGCCACGAGAAAGACCTCTTCCTCTGGAGAAGTTGTGAGCCACAAGGTATTCAGCTCGACCCCCTGCGACATATTCAGGCTGTCTGTGAGAAGGTAGTAGATGTAGGCATCCTTGGGCTCCAACCCCAGGCGAATGGCCTCTTTGAACTGTTCCGCCAGCTTTTTTCGCTGCAATGTATATGCATAGAAGCGAATCAGCAGTGCGTGCGCCTTCGCGGCCCGAGGTTCCAGCTTCAGCAGTTTTCTGCACGCTACCTCGCCATCAAGTGGCTGGTTGGCTGGTCCAAACAGGAGTTCAGCTTGAACCAGAAATGCCTTCGCGGCCTTCGGAGAAGTCACCGGAATTTCGCCAAGGTATTCAGCAGCTTCGAGAAATCGGTTCTGGTGCTGCACAGCATCCGCAAGATACAACCATGCATCGGCCTCGTGCGGTTCCCAATCTGTCCACCTTCGACTCAATGTCTCAAGATCTTCCCAGCGTTCCTCCTGCTGAGCTTTGCGGCACATCTTCTGTGTTTGCGACCGCACTGCATGGTAACCGGCCCACAAAGCCATCGCCACAAGCAGCATGCCAACAACAAACCAGTATCGACGGAGTTTCAGAAAGCCACTTCGTATTCTGTGCCCGCTGTTTTCGGTTTGCGGCCGTTCAAAATCACTCTGCTGATCACTCATAGATCACTGCCCTGGAATACCCACGCCTGACGGCAACATTAGGCTCAGACAACATTCCTGTATCCACTCGACGAGGTCTATTTCTCAACATTGCTCTTCTGAGAGACCCCGGATTTGTTCAGGTATCGCTGCAGACACTTTGTATAACTTTCAGCCCCACATTGTTGTGAGTATTTCGCAAGTCGCACATACAAGTCTTGAGAAACGGACAACATATCCGGCTGCAACAACAACTCACGTTCCAGACTGCGGCCATCCGATGCCAACTCACCGACCACCACTGATTCGTCCATCCGACCTAGCGCACGCAAAAGTTCGGCAAGGTGAAAATGTGTTCGCCAATCCAGACAATGCAAAGACAATGCCCGACGATAACATCGTTCCGCTTCTTCGTACTCCTTGATCCTCGCAAAGACCCAGCCTCGAGCGTGCCAGAAACGAAAATCAAGGTCGGCAGAAGATGTTGCTTGTGTCAACACTTCTCCGGCGCGAACCAGATCTCCGGACTGAATAAATTCGCTAAGATGATAGACCTGTAACTCCTGATTCGCTGGAAACGCCACGAGAAGCTCTTCCAGCTTCTCGCTCCTTTCACTTTGCAGCTGCCGCACTTTCTCCGCTTCCGACTCATCGTTGGTCGGAACGGCACCTTCAACCGACCTCGCGAAATGCAACGCCCGCGCCACCAGAAGCAGCTCGCTCTGAGGGAAATCAGTCAGCCAGCGCTCTGTGTTAGGGATCCCGTTCCTCAGTTGCAAACCGGGCCCCAGAAAACTGTAGACGAAAACCTCCGGGACTTCACACTCACTCTGCAGCGCCGCCTGTATTTGGTCCTGCATGGCTATTTGCTGTTGCGACATCGCATAAAAGAAAACCAGTCTGCGATGACTATCCCTATGGTCAGCCTGCACCCTCAGGATTTCTCGGCACACCTCAGCACCCGCAAACGGATCGTTGAGGGGTCCGAACTCCAGATCGGCCAGCATGGAACGCCATGGAACATCGTCAACAACCTGGCACGGATATCCTTCGAGAAACTCTTTAACCGCACTGACATCACGAAGCGTTCGACCAGCGGTGGCTCCTTTCTGGCGAGCCTGTCTGCTCTCTGGTGCGTAGCTTTTCCACTTGCGAGCTGTCCGCAAAAGTCGGCTCCAACTGCCCGTCTGTTCCAATCGAGAACATTCGGCCGTCAAAGAGCGGATCTGCCACACATTCCATCCGGACAGCAAAAGTCGAGCCCCAATGATGACCACGACAAGAAGCAAAATGGCTTTCAGGCAGCTTCGCAGACGTTGAGACATCTCATTCTCCCCCACCATGGACAATAGCCCACTTTGCTGCCTGCTGTGGGCTCGATGGTTCAGTCACAACGATTGCCTGATTCAACGGAACATTTTCCAGGAGACTGGTTTCCCCGTTTGTCCACTCGACACGCAGGGAACAGACCTTGAGAGGTTCCGCAGAAGCAAAGTTAAGCTGTGATTGCACCGCAGAACAGTAGCTTGTGCCCCCCACTAACTCCTGCATTTGAGTGACACTTCCCATCTGTGCACTGACCCGAGTGCCCACAGCGGAACGCGCAGATTGCCTTCCGATCAACTGCACCTGAAGCCAAGTCCCTTCCTCGCATTCATTCTGAAGCAACACGATCGGACAATCATGATGAACAACGCAAAGGTCCAGTTTCCCATCATTATCGAAATCTCCGGTACCAACGCCGCGTCCAACAACTGGGCGCCTGAAATAGTCTCCGGCAGAATCTCCAACATCGTCCCATGTGACACCGTTATGCGAAAACAGTTGCGGAGTCATGCGATAACCGCTTCCGCCCGATTCCTGCGGATTGATATGTCCGTTCGCCACAAATAACTCCATGCGCCCGTCCTGATTCAGATCATTCATGATCGTTCCGAACGCCAGTCGTTTCATCGTCGGCACAACCAGTCCGGCGATTGCCGTTGTATCATAGAATCCCTTATCGCCAAGATTCGTATAAAGCGTGTTCCACTCGTTTGTGAAATGGGTCAGATAGAGATCAAGGAAGCCATTGCCATCATAGTCACCGCAGCCGACCCCCATACTCGCCTGAGCAACACCCTGCGCATTGACAGCACATCCCAGCAAGCCGGCAGTTTCTCGAAAACTCACAGCGTTCTCACTCAGAAAAAGGAAGTTCGCCGTGGTATCGTTTGCAACGTAGATATCCGGCCAGCGGTCGTTGTTGAAGTCCGCGATGACCAAACCTAAACCACGATTTCCCGGTCCGAATAACCCCAATGACCGGGCACACGGCTCAAACCGTCCGTCTCCGAGATTTCGATAAAACTGGTCGGGGACGGGATTAACATCCTTGGGATGACAAATGGACGGTGTTCCCTGTTCGTCGGCACACGGCATTGGTCTCCGCGGGTCGTAGTCGCAATAGTTGCAGACATACAGATCGAGATCGCCGTCCCGATCCAAGTCACCCCAGGCCGCACTAGTACTCCATAATGATTCCTGAAAGCCTGCCTCGGCCGGGACGACCTCAAATGAGCCATCCCCCTGATTGTGATAGAGTTGATTCTGACCGACATTTGTCACAAAGAGGTCGTCAAACCCATCGCTATCGAAGTCACCTACGGCAACTCCCTGTCCGTAATCATGGTTCCGAATCCCTGCGGCCTCGGTCACGTCCTGAAAGACCTGCCCGTGCTTATTGCGAAAGAGTCGATCAATCGGTTGATCCATCGCACCTGAGCGTGCCGGATCTCCTCCCTGAGGGAAATAGATATCAATGAACCCATCGTGCTCGTAATCGATCCATCCACAACCACCTCCTGTCGCTTCCACCATCAGTTGCTGTCCACGTGCCCCGTTGTCATAGTGAAAGTCCAGACCAACACTGGATGTTACATCCCGAAAAGCAAAGTTGTGGGACATCTCCTGAGTCATCGATTCTTTCGCTTCATTCGCCTCCTTGTCGCCGCTGCTGAGTTTGGAGAATACGCTCGATATGCGAACCTCTTTCTGCTCTTCCGCTACAGCATCCTGCGGCGCGTCTTCCACAGTCGCAGGGGAAGCTCCTTTGCTGCATCCGGAAGCCATTAGGACATAGCAGACATAAATGATCCACCATCCGCCCCTGAAATCATTGCGCAAGATCATTTTTGGCTTGGTTCTGCCTTTCGCTCGGCTCACAGAAAATTGTAGCCTGCTAGTCATGGAGCGGTTCTTCTTTGATCACTAAGTTCTGATCAACGGACACATTCGTCAGAGATCTGCGGGCACCTCCTGGCCATAGAATCTCTATTTCACAAGACTCCCGAGATTCCCCTAAACCAAACACCAGCCTTGGCTGACGACTGCTGCAGTAACTTCCACCGCCGTACAGTTGCTGGGTCAATGTCGTTTCTCCCTGCCGAACAATGACCGTGCTGCCAATGCCCCGGCGATTTGAAATCGTCCCCCGCAGGTCGATCGATATCCAGTGACCCCGATGCGACTCATTAACCAGCACTTCGGCCGGTC
>CAIJTV010000295.1:0-2938 GCA_903823635.1 uncultured Planctomycetaceae bacterium | reverse complement strand
GGCGATAAAACAAATCCTGATCCGACCGGGCCCCTCCTTTACAATCTGGCCACAGATCCGGCTGAATCCAAAAACGTCGCGGCCGAACACCCAGAACTCGTCACTCAACTTCTGGAGGAAGCTGTTCGGCGAGAAATTGAGATCAGGAATCATCGCCGCCCCGTCGGCCAGCTTGGCGATACAGAATAGACCTCATCTCCGAACCAGTAATTCTCGACACACTGGGGTACGGCCAGGGATTAAATTTGACATGAAACAGTACATCGCCGTGATCGCAACGATCATCATGACGGGACTCAATGCTGTGGCCGGGCCGCCGTCAAGACCCAACATTGTCATCCTTTACGCAGATGACATGGGCTACGGGGATTTCGGCGTACAAAACCCGGAGTCCGAAATTCCGACACCACATCTCGATCGACTTGCCGCTCAGGGGACGCGTTTCACGGACGCACATAGTTCATCCGGCGTCTGTACTCCAAGTCGCTACGCTCTGCTGCATGGCCGGTATCATTGGCGAAAGTTTCATGGCATTGTGAATTCTTTTGATCAACCGATCCTTGATGACGAACGAACGACGCTTCCTGAATTGCTGAAAACGAAATGCTACAGGACAGCATGCATCGGCAAATGGCATCTGGGTTGGGACTGGAATGCCATCAAGAGGTCCGGAGCGATGCCGATCAAAGGACCAGAAAAGGCTGATCGAGGCTTCGCGGCCGATGCGTTCGACTGGAGCAAGCCCATCCCCGGCGGTCCATTGTCACACGGCTTTGATTATTATTTCGGCGACGACGTCCCGAACTTCCCACCGTATGCCTGGTTCGAAAACGATCGCGTCATCACAGAACCAGTGGGGCCACTTGAGACTCCCAAAGCGACGGCTGAAGGCTCATGGGAGGCTCGTCCCGGCCCCTCGGTGAAAGACTGGGATTTCTGGGCAGTGATGCCAAAACTGACCGACACCGCCGTTGAATGGATCGGAAAACAAAAGCAGGATCAACCCTTCTTTCTCTACTTCCCGTTCACCTCGCCTCACGCGCCGATTGTTCCAACAAAGGACTTTGTCGGCAAGTCGAAGGCAGGTGGCTTTGGAGACTTTGTCGCTCAGACGGATGACACGGTCGGACGTGTTCTGAAAGCACTGGAAGACGGACACTTTACGGACAACACCATCGTCATTTTCACGGCGGACAATGGTCCTGAGGCGTATGCGTATGATCGCATTCGAAAGTTTAACCATCGCAGTATGGGTCAATTGCGCGGAGTCAAACGTGACATCTGGGAAGGCGGCCATCGCGTTCCATTTCTCGTGCGCTGGCCTGGAACGGTTCCGGCGGGAAGTGTCAATGACGGCCTGTTGAGCCAGATCGATCTTTACTCAACAATTGCCAGCATCGTCGGAGCTGAGATCCCTGCCGGTTCCGGCGAAGACAGTTATGATCAACTCTCCGTGCTGGCAGCAAAGGGGAACAGCGTTCGAGAAACACTGGTCCACAACACATCCCCGAATCGCTACGCGCTGCGTCATGGTGACTGGGTGTTGATCGCGGCCAAAACCGGTGGAGTCAGCAAGGTGCCGGAGTGGTTCGATGAGTCGAACGGCTACAGCAGTAATCCACATGCCGGCGAGCTCTATAATCTTCGCAACGATCTCTCGCAAAAGACGAATCTCTACGGCGAACAGCCGGAAAAAGTTCAGGAGCTCTTAAACCTGCTGAACCAAGTCCGCACGAGAGGGCAGGTGCGGTAAGTCGCATTCGAACCCGAAGATCCAACAACAGCAGATCCAACCCGGCTCTCGGTTACTCCGACACTTCAGCATTGAACCGTGCCAGTTGTTCCTGCTGCTCCAGCATCGATCGGCGAGACATACGATAGAAGGCAATTCCGAAACCGGTGAAGACAGTCGCGGGCATCCCCAGCATAAACAGGATGCTGTACATATAAGCTCGGGGACGCAGCGAGTCGGTTTCGTTGGCATTCTTGCAGCCGGGGCAAGCCTCAGCTTCAGACGACACCAGCCCGCTGGCGCTGATCATCGCCACGGTCATCATTACGATTCGCATCAGCTTCTTCATAACGGCAATCTCCAAGATCGACAGCCTGCACTCAATCACCACAACACATCAACCGCAATGTCTTCTTGATCTGCTGGATTCTGGACTCAAAATGCGAGGAGTCGAAATCATTTCGGCCAATGGTACAACATTCCATAGATCACAACACCTGTGATCGACACAAACAACCAGATCGGGAAAGTGATTTTTGCCAGTCGGCGGTGTTCCGGCCAGCGTTCTCGCCACGCATGCACAAAAACCCTGATCGCAAGAATGGGCACAAAAACGGCCAGAATCACGTGGGGAATCAAAATACTGCGGTAAACCAACGTGGCCGTTTCTGAACCGATAAAGGCTCGCCCACGTTCACCAGTAAAATGATGCAACGCCTGGTGATACGTCAGATAGCAGGCCAGAAATACGACAGAGAACAGGAACGCCGTAATCATCAAATTCCGATGCAGAATCCTTTTCTGACTCTTAATGGCAATGAGCCCTGCAACCAGCAATAACGTGCAACATGAATTCAGCGCGGCGTTGATCGAAGGCAGCCGAGAAACCCAGAGCGGCAGTTTCTGTTCGATTTTCTCGTTCCGCTCAGACGCTGCGGCTTCTGAGACTGCGCTTTTGTCGGCCGCATCTACGGCAGCGGGATCACTCCGGTCACTGTTTTTTTTTTCGTCAAAGGTCGCTGCGTCAGAATCTGGAGTAGTTGCTCCGTCTGAACCGGCTTCCGACTTCTCCTCCTCACCTGTTGCTTCGCTGCTGCCTACCGGCGCGACTGAGAACGACAAGCCGGGAACACTTCCGATCACCGGACTGCCCGATACCGCTGGTCCTGGAACAGGAAAAACAGCTACAATAACACAAAAAATTTT
>CAIJTV010000294.1:0-2240 GCA_903823635.1 uncultured Planctomycetaceae bacterium | reverse complement strand
GTGGCCGGTCTCCGACCGAGCCTCGACGGCGCGACCGCAGGTCTCCCCGGCTCCAAGCCGGTTCCCAATCCGGGAGACCTACGGTCGGGCAAGGTCGCTCGGTCGGAGACTAGCCACAACAAGCCTGGCGACAACGACGCGGCGAAGTTCATCACGCTGGTGGCTCTCAACCCCACTCAGATTCCAGAATCCGAACGCTTCGATTGGCAGCCGGAAGAACTGGTGGCCGTGATCGGTGAGCACCGGTTGCGGCATTGGGCTCCGGTCCATCAAGTCCGCTTTCATCCCAGTGGCGAGTTTTTTGTCACTGTCGATGACAATAACACACCCAAACTCACTTTGACAAAATCACTGGAGAGTCCGCCGGTGAATGTCGCTCTATCGATTTCTGGCGTGGGATTCGAGTTCTCGCGAGACGGCAAGTGGATGTATTCCGGCAATCGCATTTATTCAGTCAACATGACCGACGCTGCCAACCCTCGGATTGAGCTGGCTCACACGCTGCCGACGGACAAAGCCGTCTTTTCCAGCGATGTGGCGGTTCATGACAATCGATGGCTGATTCTGGCGACGGATGCTCCCGGCGAACTGCTGGTCTGGGATGTCGCGGCTCCCCCCCCCGGCAGATCAAGACCGTCAAGTATGAAACAAAACAGCGAATGATGAACCTGACTCTCTCCACCGACGGTCGAAGATTGGCTGGGGCAGAAGCGTTCTATGGGCCAGTGCGCGTGTGGGACATCGACTGGTCGAATGCCGATGATCCCGTCTTCGCGCTGCGCGACCAACAGGTTCCGGGAGCCTTTGTCGCACTGAGTCCCAACGGTTCCCTCATGGCAGCGGGCGGAGATGGAAGCCCCGCTGGAAAGCTATGGGATGTCTCGCAGACGCCCTTCCAATTGGTTCGTGAAATTGATGGAGGTCGATTGTTCGCCTTCTCTCCTGATGGCAACCAACTCGCCGCCGCAGTCGGATTGGGCTTTCAAATCTATGCCCGTGAGAAGGAGGGTTGGGTGCGGCGATACTCGCTGACCGACGGCATGGGGCCAGTCCTCTCACTGACTTGGTCACCCGATCAAAAGACGATGTTGGCGGGTGAACAATATGGGGCAATTCATGTCTGGGACATGTCTGTTGATCCGCCGCAGCGACGAAACCCGAGTCGCCCTGCCAGCCATGTCATGCGCGCGGCGATTTCCCCGGATGGACGCTCGATGCTCGCATCGGGAGCAGACCTCATGACCACCGCGTGGAACCTGGAGGGCGCGGCTCCTGCGAGGCTGAAATGGGAGGCGACTGGTGGAGCGATGTTGAGTTCGTTCTCTCACGATTCGCGACTGGCGCATTGGTACGGACCCCTTTGGAATCTGAAGACGAATCCACCCGTCTCGGTTTCCGACCCGATCCCCGAAGTGTCGCGTTTTAGTCCTGTGGAACCCTGTCTCATTTCCATCTCCTTCAGCGACAATCGACTCTTTCGGCGTGATTGGAAGCTGACCCAGCGCGGGCGATTCGTCCATTCCAATGAGCGTGATCTGTGGACTTCCCCCGCCACCAGCACGCCGTTTAACATGTTCGACGCTTTGAATTCGCTGCAATTCGGCTCTCAACGGTTTGCCACTCGTCACGGCGATCCGACGGTGGGGAACCAGACGGTGAATGTGTGGGATCTGGCGAATGCCACCAAACCGCTGCATGAAATCAAACACAATCTGATCTTTGGACATCAAAACAACTCGTTGACGCTCTCCCCCGACGGAAACTTGCTGCTCGCCTTCGCCCAGAATGAACGCATTGTTTGGGATCTGAAAGAGACTCCGCCGCGTGAGTACCGAGTGGCGCTTTCGGCTTACTTTCAGGATGCCTTCTTCACTGCCGACAACAAACGGCTGTTCGTCGCGGATGAAAGTGGAAGCGGCATCTACGACTGGGTCAACAACCGCGAGGTGCGGCGCCTGAAGTATCCCGGTCTCGTGCGGCAAATCATCCCCCACCCCGACGGCCAACACCTCATCACGGTCAACGGCAACGGCACGGCCTACATCTTGCGGCTGCCCGAGTTGGCGGAACATTCCCGACCTAATCCGTAGCGAATTCTCTGTCGAAGATTAACTCAGCTACCGCATTCATAAGGTCGTGGTCGGTCCTTGATATACTTTTCAACGCACAGACGCGAGCGACGTTGCGCGGCAAAGCCGCAACAAATCCAGGCATGAAGTGCAATGTGAGGAGTGTAGACT
>CAIJTV010000293.1:0-5418 GCA_903823635.1 uncultured Planctomycetaceae bacterium | reverse complement strand
CGTTATCCGGATCGACGAGCAGTTGCATTCCCTTCCTGCTCAACTGAGGATCGTCCGATACCAGCCATAGCAGAGTATGTGTATCAAGAAGCAACTTCACGGCGTGTAATCCGCAAAGTCTTTCAGATGTTCATCGTCTTCCGCCAGAATAGTCAACTTGCCTTTCATCATGCCAGGAATACGTGGCGGACGAACCACTGACGTCGCCACCAATTTTGCAACGGGCTTACAGTCTTTCATGATCACGATGTCGTCGTCCGGCGTCAGCCCGGCGACCAATTCGCTCAATGTGGCCTGAGCCACATCCAGTTCCACATTCTTTGACATGGCGTTGTGTCCGGAAAATGAAGTCGGCTGATTCAGAGAGAGCAGTATATCCATGCAAGGCACCAAAGACGAGAAGAGTAAGCCAGGGAAACCCATCTGCGATCTTCTCGTGTTGTTCGTGTCTTTCGTGGCTCAAAACTGAGTTCAGATGCCCATTTGGACGTCGAGCAATCAATGACCAGCGTTTTGTGGAGCTTTTTAAAGCTGCTGCTTTGAAGAATAAAAACAGCGTGCCCGTGACTGAGTTCCAGTTGACACATCTGAAATAACGCACGAAAACGATTTCCACGTTCTTATTGCTGCAGGTCACTCAGCAGTGCTCTCTGCTGCAGCACCACGCCGCCTTTTTCGTCGCAGACTTGAAGGCGGATCACGGGTTGCTCTGCGGTCCAGTCGATGAGGATGTTGCCGTAGTTGGTGTCGAAGAATGTCAGGCCCACGCGATAAGGATTGATCTCATTGGCGAAACGAACTCCAGCCTTGGTCATATTGCCACTGGGGGCGTTCAGGCTGCTGCTGGTGACTTCGTACAACGGATAGCCGATTCCGGACTTATCATCGGCTTTCAGCTCGGCGAGTTCAGCGAGATGTCGGTCGCCGCTGATCATGACGATGCCGCCGGCTTTTGAATCGCGAAGCACCTTGAAGAGTCGCTCGCGTTCGTTCGGGAAGTTGCCCCACATTTCCCAGCCATGCTGATTCGAAAGCACCTGATAGCTGGAACCGATGACTCGAACTTCAGCCGGGACTTTGAGCTGCTGCTCTAGCCATTTCCATTGCGTTTCTGCCAGCACAGTCGCATCGTCATCAGTATTGGGCGCATAGCGGCCTCGATATCCATCGCCCGGTTCTCGTCCGTCAAAACCTTTTTTCAGCGGACTGCGGAAGTATCGAGCATCCAGCAGGATCACCTGAACTCGCTTGCCTTCCGGGCCGTACACTTTGGACCAGTAAATGCCTTCCTGAGTTCGGCGAGGATCGTCTTTGGCGACGCCCAGAAAATCCAGGAACACCTGCTGCGACTCTTCTCGCATTTCAAAGTCGGCCCCGGAATCATCTTTGCCGTAATCGTGATCATCCCACGTGGCCACAACCGGGCAAAATGATTTCAGCTTCATAAACCCGGGCTGCTGGCTGAGCTGCTCATACTTTGCCTGCAGAACATTCATGTCCGCACTGTCGCCGTAGATATTGTCACCCAGAAAGATAAACAGCTCTGGCTTCCCGGCGACGACCGCGTCCCAGATCGGCTGTGGCTTGTCCTGCTTGGCGCAGGAACCAAAAGAGATGCGGGACAGAGGTTCCTCGGCGGTCGCGGTGCTGAGTAACGCAGCCTGATGTAGTGCGAGGCCCGGCATCCCCGTAACTGCGGCAATGCCAACGATCGTGGTCAGAACCAGTTTGCAGATGCTCTTCATCCTGGGACCTCATTCTTCTTGTTTTGTACCAATGAAATTTGTGTAGGGTGGGTCCAGCGAAGCGCTGGCCCACCAACTTCGATGCTGCAAAAGGTGGGCCGGCGCTCGCAATGCTCGCCGGTCCCAACCTACCTAAATTTGACCATCGCAATAATCAAAACGCCCGATGCATGTTGCCAGCGCCGTCGTCGACGTAGGGAAGCCATAGCAAAGCGATCCGATCAACCGCGGTGTCGGTTTTTCGAGGTGAGATTTCCAGGCTGTCGAACTTCATGACATCCGTGTCGAACTGATGCACGATCTCATTGGCCTCACCTTCGACGGTCGCATTTAGAGCTTCCCGCTCCTGCAGCAACGCCGCGTATTGCTCTTCCGCAATGCGAATGTCGGTGGATTCTGAGGCCATATTGGTGGCCGACTTAATCACAGATCCAGCCCGCGTGACGTTCGTCGATGTGCCCAGTTTGCGGCCAAATAACGCCCCGAGAATACTGGTGCCGAAGTTGACCGCTGTGCTGAGCGTCTTCTGAGATTTCTGTTGCTTCTCTTTCTCAATCTTCTGTTCTGCTCGCCGAATCTTGTCATCCAGGGTTCCGAACTTCGTGGCATACTTGCGACGCAGTTTTTCCACCAGGCGATCGCGCTCTTCTCGCGCGGCGTGACGCAGACGAATACGGAAGTCGTTTTCTGATTCACCGGGCTGCGAAGTTTGCTTCAGCTCTTCGCAAGTGAAGACGACCAGCTTACGGTCTCGGTAGAGATGATTTTTGATGGCTGTCGTCCAGCCGGTGTAAGATTTCTTCTGAGTCAGCTCGGTGGGCAGCTCACGGAAGGTCGCGTCGCCAAATTCGGGCTCTGGCAACAATTGCGGCACATCGGCTTCGTCCCATTCATCAGCTTCAAGCCATGGATCTGCAGGAATGGAATCGCCGCCCAGACGAATCAGCGTAACCGGATCCCACAGGTCGATGCTATTCTTTGCATCGATGAAATGGATACGCGTCTGTCCCAGCAACGCCGGTCGATACACAAACCGATCCGCCTGCACATGAGCTGGCAGGAAGAATTCGGCGATTCCCGGCGGCAAAACCGGTCTGGTCGGCTGACTGGGGAGTTCCGTGGCCGGAGCTGCAAAACGAGGAGCGACCGGAGCACTGCTCATCACCTGAGCCGTCGTTGATGGTGCCGGACTGTTGCCCTTCAACGGAGCCATCAGAGTTTCGATCTGCTGACGACTCACGGGCCCGCGAAGATACGACAACGCCCAGCGGCTGCGAAAGACAGTCGGAGCATCCTCATGCACATTATTCATCAGGAAGACTCGACTGCCCAAACCGGCCAGGGTCTGTTCCATCTGCTGGCGATCGAAGGTTGATCCCGTCGAAAGGGCCGCACCTTCGAGCCCTTCGAGAACTCTCATCTTGTCGCGTTCGGTCTGCAGCCGTCCCAGAAACCACGTGCCACAGTTCGACAGTCCTTTGTAGTCAAGGTCCACGGGGTTCTGAGTCGCCAGGACGCAACCCAGCCCGAACGCTCGAGCCTGCTTCAGCAGAGTCAGCATCGGCAGTTTTGACGGCGGATTCGCGGTTGGCGGGAAGTAGCCAAACACTTCATCCATGTAAAGGATTGCTCGCAGGCTTGATGTACCCGTCTGGCTCCGCATCCAGCTCAGCACTTCGTTCAGCAGGATCGTGACGAAGAACATTCGTTCCTGATCGGAAAGGTGAGCGATGGAGATAATCGCCAGGCGAGGTTTACCGGCTGGTGTCCACAACAGCTTTTGGATGTCGAGCGGTTCGCCTTCGAGCCACGCGGCAAAGCTGGGAGACGCGAGCAGGTTGTTTAACGTCATCGCGAGTTTGAAGCGTTCGCCCTGCGGATAAAACGATTCCAGATCCAGAAAGCCAACCTTGTTAAACGGCGGTGCCTGAATGCTGCGAATCAGCGATCCCATATCCACGTTCTGACCACTGCGCCAGTAGTAATCGAGAATATTGGACAGCAGAATATGTTCACGACTGCTGATCGGATCGGCATTGATTTGCAGCAAAGCCAGCAGCCCTGACACCGCCGACATGATGCTCCCTCGCAGCGCGTCGGAGTCGGAGCGGACCGAATCATTCGGCGCATCGAATGATTTCAGGACGGTGATAGGTCGGCCGGCGTTGCTGGCGGGAGTGTAAATCTCCACATCCGCTGCGGCTTTGAACTTACGAATGCGTTCTCCGGACTGGCCCCATTCAGCCAGTCCATTTCGCCATGTGTCAGCGGTCTTTTTGGCGAACTCGGGAACCGTCATTCCATTGCGGCTGGCTTCCTGAGGATCAACCCATGGCTGAAAATCCTGTGGCAACAAATCGGGAAACGCGAGCATCAGATTTCCGAGGTCGCCCTTGGGGTCGATGCAGATCGCGGGCGTGCCATCGATGGCGGCTTCTTCAAGAAGCGCGAGACACAAACCGGTCTTGCCGCTGCCGGTCATGCCGACGCAGACGGCATGAGTCGTGAGGTCTTTAGCGTCATACATCACGACCTGATCGGGCGAGGTGACACCGGTTTTCAGATCGTGGGTTTTGCCAAGGTAGAACTGTCCAAGCTTTTCGATATCTGTCATGGGATGCTTCGAAGTCGGGTTCAGAGGATCCGGATTAAGGCACACAGCGGCGCCGTTGTAGAGCCGAATGATAGGGGATTTGGTGAGTTCTAAGAAACAAACGTCAATTCTGGAAATCATTGGCCCGCGAGAGCCGATTGGCCGACGCATTCGTGGGTTTCTGTAGGTCCTGCCTGCCGGGCAGGACTTCGCGGCTTGCCGCGACTTGACTGCATGCAATGAAACAATGTAGACGACAATCCTCGACGAGAGCGCACCCAGGGTTCGCCTGGCGGCGAAAGTGCTCTCCGGCAGAGGAGGACCTACTTGATAATCGCACTTGTTATCTAAGTGCAGTTTTCCGTTTTTCTGCACAATTCAGATTTGCCTGAAAACATGGTCGGGCACGGGCACTTCGCTCAGGAGAATTGGGCATAATTCGCTCTGCGGCTGTTTTCGAACGCCGAACATTCCTCGACATATTTGCCTTCAAAGGTTTCTCCCATGAGTCCTCGTCTATGCCTGATGTTGTCGGCTTTGCTTGGCATGTTGGCCGTCACGCTGGGAGCCTTCGGTGCTCATGGTCTGACGAACAACACGGGTGACGGCTATCTCGAGAAGAAGTATGCGGACATGGAGCCGAAGATGATCGCCGGCCAAAGTGTCCCGGCCAGTTATAAGTACTTGCAGGATTTCAAAACCGGCGTGGACTACCACATGGCGCATGCTTTGGCATTGGGGCTGACCGGAGTTCTGATGCTGCGACAACGATCACGCTGGTTGTCTGCAGCGTCGGTGTGTTTTTTCGGAGGGGTCTTCTTCTTCAGCGGATCGCTTTACCTGCTGGTCATTGCGGGGCCGAAGTGGCTGGGAGTTCCCTGGGGAGCGATCGCTCCCATCGGCGGAACACTGATGATTCTCGGCTGGTTGTTTTTTGCGATCGGCGCGTGGTCGACGGTGAAGAATGCTTGAGCGAAGTGAGGGAGTTGTTCTCTTGTGAAGCGGCATGGCGCGAGCCATCCGGTCGCGTTCGAGATTTTTATGCACTCACCCTATCGCTCGGGCCGTTACGCTTTTGCG
>CAIJTV010000292.1:0-2384 GCA_903823635.1 uncultured Planctomycetaceae bacterium | reverse complement strand
TGGCGGGGAAGTCCTCCTCCGGAAACCTCCCGCGAGGCCCCCTAAAACAGCCCTCAGGACCAGGAATGTATGACGGCTAATCGATCTTCACGTATGTTTGATTGCACGTTTTGGCGATCAGGCAACCGGGGAATTCTGGGCGAGTAATTACAATGAAGCGACTGGCAATCCTTGCCATGGTGCTGATGTCATGTCACTCCATTTACCTGATCTCAACGCATCTGACGTCCCACAAGTCGCCAACGGCGTTGGAATCAACAGGCGGGCCACAGCAGGCATCAGCAACAAACCCACCGGTGATTTGCCCCATCACGGGCCAACCTCTGAATCCCAAAGAAGTCTGTGCACTGACTCTTTCCGCCGGTGCGGCGACGAGTGCTGCGGGATCGAAGAATTCCGCAACAGACACCGCAGAGGATGCGATTCCTGCGGGTGAAAGCCGCATGACAAAGCTGACGCCCGAAGAAATCAAGGCGAGAGTCTATGCCGTGGATCCGGAGAATCGGTTTGCTTATCCAGGTCGGCCGTATGTGATTGGATCATCAGAATGGGTTCTCGACGAGTCCCGTTACGTTGACCAGCCGAAGATGCCGGGCGTTTCCGGGCCGAAAAAGAATCACAGAGACACCGGACGCTTCAGTGACCGCTTCACCAATATTGAACTCAAAACAGAAAACGGTTCTCGAGTTCGTTTCTATGATGACCTGGTGAAAGATCAGATTGTCATCATCACATTTTTCTACACACGCTGCTCAGGAATCTGTGCGCCAACGAACGAAGGAATTGTTGAACTCCGCAAGCTTCTGGCCGGTACACTTGGCAAGGACGTTCGCTTCCTTTCGATTTCACTGGATGCTGATTTCGACAAGCCCGAAGTTCTTAAGGCCTTTGCAGCGAACTACACGTCGGGAGATCCGGAAGAAGAAAAATCTCTGCCACAATGGGACTTCCTGTGTGGAGACTGGGATGAGATCAATCTGCTTCGACGTGAAATGGGCGTTTACGATCTCGACCCGGTTTTGGATTCTGACCGCTCCCAGCACGCAGGGATCATGACATTTGGTAATGACCGCACCAGCCGATGGTCTGCGATTGCTTCGACACTGCCGCCGAAAACTCTGAAGGTGGCGATTCTTAAATTCGCCGGCAATCGCTTTATGGATCCGCTGTATGAAGCCGGCGCCATTGTCTCCGATGAACGCTGGAAGATCCGAGGTCCAATACTGGAAGTTCGGCCGTGGGGCCAGCAGCTGTCGGCGGTAGGAGCCACAATGCTGGTGCCCAATGCTCTGAACGTGGAAGGCACCACCGGCGTCATCGGAAGAAATCTGAAGGAACTGACTGACTCGACAATGCATCAGGGGCAGCGAGTTCTGATGCCTTATCCGAAGCAGACTTCGGCAATGGTCACAAGCGCTGGTGGCTACACAGCGGACGGTGAAAGAGTCGCGGATAATCTCCGAGTCGATCTGGCCGATCATCTGATCGGTGGCAAGCTTGCGGTCGACTCTTCTGGTCAACTGCGAATCAACAATGTTTCAATCGTCGAAAATCCGGACCTGCGTTTTCCGATGCAGATTCTGGATGCCGTAGGAAATGAACTTTCGATGGAGGAAATGCCATCGTGTCCGGGCCTGCCTGCGACGGCCCGAGGTTATTTTGTGGATGACGTCTTCTTTGCAACTCTGCTGCAGATTGATCGCTTCCGACCGATGGCGCATGAGACTGGTATCGTGCAGGTCCATGCCGCAGCAGGAGATCATCATCACGGCGTGCTCCGTGTTTTTGGTACGACGGCAGCAGAATGCCTGAATTTCGAAGTGCAGGTCTTTGATGCGATTACCGATCGGAACCTTGGCTTTGGCAAGGTGGTGCCCGCAGCCGATGGAAAGTCCGGCACATTTGTGGCTCAGCTGACCGGTGTGGAATCAATGCCCGCCTTTGTGAAAGTTAAATGTGGTGCCGGCTCTATGGCCATTGGATCACCGCGCACGGTGGTCAAGCCCGCGGTACTGGCAGAACTGCCAGTACAAGGCATGAGCCTGGTGTATGGCCCAATCCAGTCGATCGAGTCTCAGACCGGATTGATCAGCGTCAACGGAATCTCGACTCAGATCGGCAGCGATACTCTGGTGTTTCCTCTGAACGCCGCGACATCGTTCCGAGCTCTTCTTGCGGGCACTGAAACGCCAGGCTCGGACTTCAGCCAACGTTCGTTTCTGCCGTCCGACTACAATTCCGGTTTCCCGGTTCGACTGGATTTTCGCGAGCCGGAAACATCCTCCGTTGCGCAGTCAGCCGAGCAGGCCGATGCAACAGAGAGCTCAGATGCAACTCCTCCGGTTGCCACACTCTGCATCATCAACGCCGAGGAATGCCTGCTG
>CAIJTV010000291.1:0-16247 GCA_903823635.1 uncultured Planctomycetaceae bacterium | reverse complement strand
TACAGAAGGGGCGTTTTCGAGAAGACCTGCTGGCTCGAATCAACCTTTGGACTTTCGAACTGCCCGGTCTTGCCGCGCGACGGGAAGATCTGGAACCAAATCTCGACTTTGAACTGCAGAAGATTACGGACGAAACCGGGCACCGAGTCAGTATGAGCCGGGAAGCTCGGTCAGCGTTTTTGAAATGGGCCCAGTCGCCGGACGCGAAGTGGTCCGCCAATTTTAGAGATCTGAATGCTGCGGTTGTGCGAATGGCGACTTTGGCAACGGCCGAAAGAATCAGCGAAGCCGACGTCAGGCAGGAGTGCGAGAGACTGAAAAGACTCTGGCAGCCGCAGGAGACAAAGGATCACTCCACAAGCGAGCACGCCCTGGAGCAAGTTTTGTCGACAGAAAAGATTGAGCAACTGGACCTGTTTGATCGCGTTCAGTTAGCGTCCGTTCTGACAGTTTGTCGAGAATGCCGCTCCATGGCAGAGGCAGGTCGTCGACTTTTTGCGATCTCACGACAGGCTCGAACGTCCCACAATGATTCGGATCGTCTGAAGAAATACCTTGCGCGGTTCGGGCTGGGTTGGGACGACATCCATTTTGAACCTGACTCGCCATCTTGATTGCAAACATGAACTCGGCACATCACTATCCAGCGGAATGGCTTCACAATGTGCCGAAAGCCACCCGTTCGGTCAGTTCTTAGATCAAATTTTGAGCATCAGTCTTCAGGCAAGTTGAAAATGACCGCAGTAAATCCTCCCGAAGTGTCCGTTATCAAGTCTGTAACAGTGATCTCCCCGGGAGCGGATTTTTCGAATCTGTATGAGAGCCTGATTGACCAACTGGGTATGTCGCCGCAGTTTCTGGAAGAGCTGAATCCACCGAAGTTGCTCATCGACATGAAGCATGTAAAGTTTGTCGGATCGGCGTTTCTCGGGCGGATGGTTTTCGTCCACAAGACGCTGTCAGCTCGCGAAGCAGGGCGAGTTGCGATGTGCGGACTGAATTCCTTCTGCCGCGCAGCGTTATCTGTCTCGAGGCTCGACACTGTTCTGGAAGTGTTTCCGACGGTGGAAGATGGCGTCGCTGCGTTTGAAGCGTGAAGCCTCACCAGGCTGCAGGTCGCATCAGGCTTCACGCAGCACCGAAGGAGTTCTCCGCTTGACCTCGACTGCACAATCCTCCGCTGAAAAGTTCTGTCTGGATCTTGCCGACATCCGTCAGGCGGCCGAACGAATTCGCCCCCATGTGCTGATGACGCCCGCTATCGATGCGTGGCACTTGCATCAGGAGCTTGGCTGTCGCCTGAATTTGAAGTGTGAAAACCTGCAGTATGGGTTTGCGTTCAAAGCACGCGGGGCCTGTAACGCTGTCTTTAGCCTGTCTGATGACGATGCGGCAAAGGGTGTTGTCACACATTCATCCGGAAATCACGCCGCAGCACTGGCGCGAGCGGCAGTCCTGCGAGGGATCAAAGCTCATATTGTGATGCCGCATAACTCCGCCCGGGTTAAGCTGGATGCGGTCAGAAGTCTCGGCGTTGAACCGATCCTGTGCGAGCCCGATTCGGCGTCTCGTGAAGCCATTGCGTCTGCGGTTCAACATCAGACCGGGGCGACGATGATTCATCCGTTCAACGACGCCCGAGTCATCGCGGGGCAGGGCACGGCCGCACTGGAGATCCTGCGTCAGGTTCCTGATGTCGACGCTATTGTCGTGCCTGTTGGCGGTGGAGGACTTCTTGCGGGAACGCTAATGACCGTCAAGTCGATTCGTCCGGATGTGCGAGTATTCGCCGCAGAACCTGCATGGGCTGACGACGCTTTTCGCAGTCTCAAGGCGGGAAGTATTCAGCCGGCTTTAAGAACAGACACGATCGCCGATGGTTTAAGAACGCCGCTCGGAACATTGACCTTCCCCATCATTCAACACTTCGTCGACGACGTTCTGTGTGCGGACGAAGCCACGATCATCCGCGCCACGGCCATGCTGGCGCAACGATGTCGCCTGGTCACAGAACCTTCCGGTGCTGTTCCACTGGCGGCGATTCTCCAGCACGGGCACTTGTTTTCGGGAGCGAAGACGGTCGCTCTGATCTCTGGCGGAAATCTTGACGATCTTCGATTGCTGGAAAAGGCAGATTGAGCCGCCGTTTATTCCCGCGATCGCTCGACAAATCGCGAGTCCCAGCGCGCTGACCCGACTGCCATCTGCCGATGAAGTAACGCGAATTGTTCTTGCTGCGTTTCTGCAAGCTTGAGGAAATCCGGGACCATTACTCGCAGTAGAGACTTTGCGCGAAGGAAGACGAGGCCGCTCACGGGGTGAGACGAGTCCATCGGGACGCGATGAGCGCACTTGCGTTTTGGGGGCGATCGAGCGAAAGTGCTTGGCGCAACGTTGCTCCACCCGTCTGTCGTCTTGTCGTTTCGAGGAATTTTATGAGTCAGTCGCCGGGAACTCCCAAAGCGAAACGCAGTCCGATTGTGGCTTTTCTGGATTTGATTGAATGGCTGGGCAACAAGCTGCCCGATCCGGCAGTCCTGTTCGTGGGAGGCATCCTGCTGGTTTGGGTGCTGTCAGCAGTGTGTTCGCCAATGCCGTTTACCGAAACACTGCCAGGACAGAAGGACCCGATCCGCATCGTCAATCTGCTGACGCTGGAGAAGTTTGCCGACTTTCTTGCGAAGATGACCGAGCACTTTGTCGGCTTTCATCCACTGGGCGTGGTGCTGGTGGCGATGTTGGGAGTCGGCGTGGCCGAGCATTCCGGGTTTATCAATGCCGTCCTCAAAACAATGTTGACGTTTACACCGAAAGCATTGCTGACCCCGATGGTGATCTTTGTTGCGATCATCAGTCATACGGCCGCCGATGCTGGATATGTGGTTGTCATTCCGTTGGCCGGTGTGATTTTTTATGCCGTCGGTCGACATCCGCTCGCGGGAATCGCCGCCGCCTTTGCCGGGGTTAGCGGTGGGTTTAGCGCCAACTTTGTCCCGTCGGGAATTGATCCGCTGTTGGCCGGGCTGACAACTTCGGGAGCCCGATTGGTCGACGACGCCTACATCGTGAATCCTCTTTGTAATTGGTACTTCACAGCCTGCTCAAGTCTGTTGATCATGATCATTGGCTGGGGCATTACGGATTATGTTATCGAGCCAAAACTGAAGTCATCGATTGTCGACGGTGACCCGAATGAAATGCCGAAGCTGCCGGAACTTAGTCGCCGCGATCAACTGGGAATGGTGCTGGCACTTTTGTCCGTGGTGATCTGCTTCGGACTTTTGACCTGGTGGGCCTTGATGCCCGAGTCTTCACTGCAGGCCAAGCCGCCGGCCGGAGAAGATTGGGCTCTTTATCAGCGGCTGACCAGTCTCAATAAAGCGGCTCCGGCCCGGCTGATGGGTTCGATCGTGCCGCTGATCTTTATCTTCTTTCTGATTCCTGGCATCGTGCACGGTTTTGTTTCAGGCACGTTTAAGACTCATCGTGATGCGATCAAAGGGATGAGCAAAGCGATGGAGTCGATGGGCTATTATTTGGTGCTGGTCTTTTTTGCAGCACTCTTTATCGCGTCGTTTGGTGAGTCCGGCTTTGGAGCGTTGCTGGCGGTAAAGGGAGCCGGCATTTTGAAGAGCATGAATGCGTCACCGTCCGTCACGATTGCTGGTGTGATCCTGATTTCAACAACCGTCAACCTGCTGATCGGCTCTGCGTCGGCCAAGTGGGCAATGTTGTCGCCGATCTTTGTTCCGATGCTGATGCTTTTAGGAATCTCACCGGAGCTGGCTCAGGCGGCGTATCGCATCGGGGATTCATCCACCAACATTATTACTCCGATGATGCCCTATTTTCCTTTGGTCGTCGTGTTCTGTCAGCGGTACGTCAAGAATACGGGCATCGGTACTGTCACCTCATTGATGCTGCCATACTCCCTGAGCTTTCTGGTGCTCTGGACGGCCTTTCTGTTTCTTTACTGGTCGATCGGAATTCCGCTCGGTATCCAGGGACATTACGAGTACGTTGTTCCAGCACCGGCCGGGGCGATGTGATGGTCGGGGCGTGTTCGGGCATCCTGGAATTGCTGCCGAAGGGACGTGTTGTGCTTGAGTGTTCCGGGACAATTGACTGAAATGCCCGCTGGATGCATCTGTGAGAATGCTCACGGGGCATCTCCTGCCTTAGAATAAGCCCGCCTGAATCAGTTCTCCCACGAACTTCACTGAGTCAATTCGTGTTTCGAGCCACACTTCTCGTGATCAACGGAGCCAATCGCGGCAGCCGGTACGAAATTTCGTCCGCGCTGGATGTCGTGATCGGGCGGAGTGTCGGCTGCAATCTGCGACTGGATGACAGCGAAGTTTCGCGGCATCATGCCAGAATCACTCACAACGGCACTGATTTTGTGCTGAATGATCTCAAGAGTGCCAATGGCACGAAGGTGAACGGGCAACCAGTTGCCGAACGAGTTCTGGCAAACGGCGACAGTCTGCAGTTCGGTTCCAGCGTGATCGCGTTTCAGCTTGCGGAGAGTCATCATCCGCCGGTTATATCTGCTAATCAGATTCGATTTATTGAAGATGGTCGGCCGCTTGATTCATCCGTGTTTGCGCAGACTGTCGGAGTCAACGGTGTTGACGCGATGCCACTCCAGGGGGCTCCCAAGACAGGCCTGGAATTGCTTTACCATGTAGCGGAAGAGCTGGTAACTCCGGTGCATTCGCTGGAAGAACTGCTTCAGCGGATTCTGGACCTGACCATGAACGCGGTCAACGCGGATCGAGGTTGTGTCCTGCTGAAAGATCCAGTCGGTGTTGATTTGACCGCGATTGCATTCTCGCGCGGCAAGAGTCCCACCTCGGATGCTCAGCAAATGCCGGTTTCACGTTCCATCACGGATTACGTGCTGCACCATGGAACGGCCGTCAGGACTTCTGATGCCAGTTTGGACAATCGATTCCAGACGGGGCAGAGCATTGTGACGGCAGGTATTCGCGAAGCCATTTGCGCGCCGATGCGAGGTCGTTCGGATCTGCTGGGAGTTTTCTATCTTGATACAACAACGCCTTATGATCAGGCCATGTCGACCGGCGTACCGATGCGACTTAATGATGAGCATTTGCGGACCGTGATCACGGTGGCTCGACAGGCCGCATTGGCTCTGGAATCGCGACAGTTTCAGGATGCGATGTTGAAGGCCGAGCGCTTTGCCGCAATGGGCCAGACGATTACGGTGCTCAGCCACCACATCAAGAATATTCTGCAGGGAGTTCGTGGCGGAAGTTATCTGATTCGCATGGGGCTGGATAAGGAGCAGACAGATCTGATTCGCCAGGGTTCGGACATTGTTGAACGTAACCAGACGCGAATTTACGATCTGGTGATGGATATGCTGAGCTTCAGTAAGGATCGAGTACCGTCGTTGCAGCTGGCCGACCTGAATAAAGTGATCGGCGAAGTTTCCCAGCTTGCGGCCGCTCGTGCCGCCGAGTGCGGTGTTGCAATTGAGTTTCGCAAGGGCGACGATATTCCAACCTCGTTATTCGACGCGGAAGGAATTCATCGAGCGGTACTCAACATCGTCTCGAACGCCATTGATGCGGTTGATGGGACCGAAAACGGGGCCGTTGTCCTGCAAACTGGTTACGACAAATCGGCTGACATGCTTTTAGTCGCCGTGAGTGACAATGGACCGGGGATCCCCGAAGACCAGCGAAACGCGATTTTCAACGTCTTTGAGTCTTCGAAAGGGGCTCGCGGCACGGGCATCGGTCTGCCGGTCAGTCGAAAAATTCTGCGCGAGCATGGCGGGCGAGTTCGCGTCGAAGGTGGACCGGGGCAGGGAACTCGTTTCGTGCTGAGCTGGCCGCGAGGGAACGTGACGTTGCAGGACATTAGTGATCTGATTCCCCAGGAGGATGCTATTTCGCGTCCGACATCGACTTAACGAGATCGACTGGCCCAGCAGTTCCACGCCTCGTGTTGCAGACTGCTGATAGGCCACATTTCATCAAGCCGAAATGTGGCGATCAAAAACGTGGCGATCAAAATAACTCAACGGATCCAAATCCGTCTGCCGAGGTTGATGACGCCCCTGAGCAGCTGCCGGGGACCGTTCTTTCCGATTCCATCGTAGAACGAGATCGCATCCACGTCCGCCAGTCTTCCAGTCGAGCGTCCACGTCACGCGATGGGACTTGTTCGGTGATCGGGACGGCTCGGTCGTAAATCGCATTCAGAGTTTCGGCGATATGCTCGATCTGCTGATTGACTCGATCCTGAAACTGCAACCCCATGACGGCTTTGGAGATTTCTCGGGAAAGGCTTTCGCTGGTCGATTCTGAAGACTGCAAGGCCTGCACCAACTGCTCATGAAATGCCGCGAGTTCGTTGAGCATTTTCTTCAACAGTTCGCTGGTTGTTGCGGCATGCAGGGCAAGCGATTTTGTTTCGTTGGCAACGACGGAAAACGCGATTCCCTGCTCTCCAGCACGAGCCGCTTCAATCTGACCATTGAGCCCGACCATGCGGGCTTCCCTCGCGATCGTGTCGACCTGGGTCAGAGTCTGTCGAGCAGCCTCCAGGACTTTATTCATGCCCTCCTGGCTTTGAACTCGACATTGAGACAGCTGCACAGAGCTGGCAGCTTGTCGGGCCATTCCCGCGAAACCCGTGCTGACACCCAGCACCGAATTCTGAATGTCGGTGGCCATTTGCTGCAACTGTCCGGAGAGAATCTGAAGGACCTGCACGCCGGCAGCCAGCTCCACATCGCCGGGAATGGAGGCATCGAACTCCGGTCCCTGCAACGCTTTCTCCACGTGAGATTCCAGGCTATGCCCCGGAACAGACCCGGTATAAGAAAGGCGATTGGCCAGTCGGTGAAGAAAAACGGCCATTATTCGACGAACTTGAATCATTTTTTTACTGTTCAGTAGAGTGTTAACTGTACCGTTCGATGATCAATTTGACGCTCCACTGGCGACCAGCGAAGACTGAAGTTGAGCATTCTTGGCCTGACCGGCTTTCAATAATTCGCCGGCGATTCGATCCAGTGGAAGCACCGCGGCTGCAGCGTTCATGGTGATGGCTTCTTTGGGCATTCCAAAGACAACACAAGTGGCCTCATTTTGAGCAATGGTGTAGGCCCCGGAATTTCGCATCGCAAGAAGTCCTTCCGCGCCGTCGCGTCCCATTCCGGTCAGGATTGCACCGACCCCGTTGGTCCCGAGGTATTTGGCACAGGACCGAAACAGAACGTCGACCGATGGCCGGAAGCCCGAGACCTTTTCACCCTCGACGATTCTGACCGAGTAGATGGCTCCGCTCCGCAAGACTTCCAGATGGCGATCTCCCTGTGCAATCAAAGCGTGACCAGGCAGAATTCGATCGCCGTCTTCCGCCTCCTTGACGCGAATTCGGCAACTGCGATCCAGTCTTTCTGCGTATGATTTTGTGTAACCCGGAGGCATATGGATCACGGCGACCACACCGGGAGCGTCCGGCGGAAGCTTCGTCAGAATATCCGACAACGCTTCTGTTCCGCCGGTCGATGTGCCGATCGCCAGAACCTTATGAGTACTTGTGATCAATGCGTCAGACGCCAATGGCGCTTTGGCGACAGGGACCTGGCTGTTTGCAGATGCCGGGCGATGACGCACTCGAGCCGTTGCAGCCCCTCGGACTTTGCGAGTGAGTTCATCACGGAGTTCCAGCATGCTGTTCGCGACGTCGAGTTTTGGCTTGGTCACGAAATCGAACGCTCCGATTTCCAGAGCTCGAAATGTCGTTTCGCATCCTCGTTCCGTCAGTGATGAAACCATCACGACAGGCATCGGGCGGCTGGCCATCAGTTTCTCAAGAAACGTGAGTCCGTCCATTCGCGGCATTTCCACGTCCAGAGTCAGTACGTCCGGATTCAGCTTCATGATTTTGTCGCGTGCGACGTACGGATCAGCCGCCGTACCAACGACATCGATCGCCGGGTCAGACGACAGAATTTCTGTCAGCAGCTGACGCATGAGTGCTGAATCATCAATAATCAGGACTTTTGTTTTTTCCACGGGATCCCTCATGGCGTGAATTAATTTGCATCAATCATCTAAAACAGGACGACGCGGGATTCATCCGCAGCAGACGAACGCGTTCTCCGTTTCATCTGCGAAACTTCCTGTCCGTAGTTTTCTTCGATCTTCTGAACGGGACGCGAAAAGGCCTGACCGGTGTGCGTCAGAAACTGAATCTGGCGTCCCGTCAA
Source organism: uncultured Planctomycetaceae bacterium (assembly GCA_903823635.1). Lineage (GTDB taxonomy): Bacteria > Planctomycetota > Planctomycetia > Planctomycetales > Planctomycetaceae > SXXK01. Next base: position 7,993 of record CAIJTV010000291.1, on the reverse strand, counting down.
TCCACCAACATCTTTGGCGATGACGGGAATTCGGTCCGTCTCGAGAAACTCAAGAGCGAATTTAATATTCTGCTCGCCTATGGTCATTCCGGGATTGTCGGTGACTCGTTTACCCAGCACGTCTCCGCCGCCAAAGACCTTGGCCGTCAGACGTCTTCGGTCGCCGCCAAGTTTCATAATCTCATTGATCAGCAGTTCCATAGCATGGATGCCGTAAGTCGCAGACGATCCGTCAGATATCGTATTCGCCGGAAGCATGAAGTGATTCATACCACCAATGCGGGCTTTCGGATCCCACAGGCAAACCGCAACGCAGGATCCCAGCAGAGTTGTGATTCGAAGTGGTTCATCGCTGGCTTTCACCTCCCCGACGATAATCGCATGGGTCGGAAGTTTGATGTCGCCGGCACTGGCCGACTCTCTGGCCGGAGTGTCACTCGACGCAGCCGGCTTCACGCCAATGTCTGCTCGACGATTATGCGATGGAGTGAGTTTTGAATCCGTCTTCTGTGGCCTGCTTTCTTTCTCTGGCGATACCTCAGTCTTCGAAGCTGTCGGTGGAGCCTTTTTGACTGCAGCCCCGACGCCGGAATTGAGCCTGTACATTGTGGTGCCGAGTGACGTATAGATCTGATCCAGACGCAGGATGGATTCACTGTGCCCGATGAAGAGGTGGCCTCTGGGGACAAGCTGATCGGCAAAACGACTCAGCAAACGATCCTGTGTGGCTTCGTCAAAATAGATCATCACGTTGCGACAGAAAATGATGTCGAAATACGTGTTGATTGGCCACTGTGGTTCGATGAAGTTGATTCGTCGAAAGGTAATCAGTTCCTGGAGTTCAGGGCGGATCTGAACAGGAGCTTCGGGATCTTTCGATGTCTTCAGAAAATGCCGTTTGAGGATTTCTGGAGGAACATCGGAGACTCGATCGGCCGCATAAACACCCTTCTGTGCGTGGTTGAGCACATCGGTATCGACGTCTGACGCCAGAATGCGAACATCCCAGCCATGAAATGAGGTTGGGCCGAAATGATCAACCACCGTCATTGCGAGCGTGTAAGGTTCTTCGCCCGTTGAACACGCTGCACTCCAGATTCGAATTTTGCGTTCACCCGTTTCCCTGGCTTTTTGCTCAAGCATGGGAAATACGGTGGATTTCAAATAGTCGAAATGATGCTGCTCGCGGAAAAAATCAGTCTTGTTCGTAGTCAGAGCATTGATCATCTTCAATCGCTCTTCACCATTCCGATCGTTCTCATTCAGGTATTTGTAGTACTGAGTGAACGAAGTCAGATTGCAGAGTCGGAGACGCTTTGAAAGCCTCGACTCCACGAGCTGCTGCTTGCCGTTGCCAAGCGAGATGCCGGCTTCCTTGTAGATCAGCTCCCGAAAGAGGCTGAACTCTTTCTCGGTGAGCGAAATTGTGGCGTTATCCGACATGGTGAACTGAAATCCAGGGAACGAGGTTTGAGGTTTCTCGAATGCACTGAAGAACACGGATGAGTGCTGATAAAGCCGTGTTTCTGCAGCGACAGCCGTTAATTTTCGACGCGGGGCGGAGCAAGGTCTTTGCCGGCAGCCGGATTCTGATGAATCCGGTTACCGTCAACAGATTCCCCTGGCCGTCTGATCAGGCGGCCAGCGTGTTGCCGAGCAGACGGTCGATATCCAGCAGAGTGATCAGGTTGTCGCTGGATTTCGCCATACCCGTGATAAAGCTGGTATCGATTCCGCAGCCGAGTTCCGGAAGCTGCTCCAATTCGGAGTCTCCGACATTCAGCACGTCGGAAACGGCATCGACAACAAGCCCCATCACCTTGGCACCAACGGTGACAATGATGATCACAGTGAACTGATTGTAAGTAGCCGCTGGCATGCTGAATCGATGACGCAGGTCCACGACGGGCACCACGGTTCCTCGAAGATTCATGACGCCCTTGATGTACGGCGGAACATTTGGAATCTGCGTCAAATGAGCCAGACCTTTGATCTCCTGAACTCGCAGAATATCGATGCCGAACTGTTCTTCAGCCAGCTGGAATGTCAGATACTGGTTACCGCTTTCAGCGATGCCATTCAGGACAGTAGCCGTTTGCTTGGTTGATGACATAAAAATCTCCCCGGGGATTGCAAGGCGGCCCAGGACGAGCCGCTGATTTTTTCTTTGAAACAGAATGCAGAGAACTTGATAATTCTGAACTTCGGCGAAAGCCGGTTAGCCACAGAGCACGAGTGCTCTGTGGCCCGTTGTCATTCGAAGTCGTTAGAACTCGACGTAACCTGCACCGGTCCCTGCCATCTGGCTCAACTTGTTAGTGACTTTTTCAATGTCCGTTTCTACTGGCCGGGCTTTCAATGGCTTCATGCCGTCAGCACGACGCGATGAGGAGTTTGTGCTGCCAGCGTTTTGCTTCTCCAGACGGAACTTGCCGACGAGATCTCGGAGATCCGAAGAATGCCCGAGCAATGACTCGGCTGTCCCGGCCATTTCTTCGGTCTGCGACGCGTTGTTCTGAGTGACTCGGTCCATCTGAGCGACAGCCTTGTTGACCTGTTCGATCCCGGTCAGCTGCTCTTTCGAAGCTGCAGCGATCTCGGCAACGATGTCCGTCACTCGTTTCACAGATCCCACGATCTCTTCCAGCGTCTTGCCAGACTGGTTCACCAGAGCTGTTCCGTTTTCGACCTTGCGGACCGAATCCTGAATCAGCGACTTGATCTCCTTAGCGGCCAAAGCACTACGCTGTGACAGGTTGCGAACTTCTGCAGCCACCACCGCGAAACCTCGCCCTTGTTCGCCGGCTCTTGCCGCTTCGACCGCAGCATTCAAAGCCAGCAGGTTTGTCTGGAACGCGATCTCGTCGATCGTCGTGATGATGTCTGCAATCTTTGTGGACGACTGATTGATCTCACCCATCGCCTTGATTGCATCGGTCAGCACAGCACCACCCTTTTCAGCCACATCACGTGAGCCATTGGCCAGTTGACGTGCCTGTTGAGCATTATCCGTATTCTGTTTAACCGTCGATGTGATCTGCTCAAGACTCGAAGCCGTCTCTTCCAGGCTGGAAGCCTGATGCTGAGCACCCTTCGAGATTTCATTCGAGGCGGACGTCATCTGAGATGCCGCCGAAGCGACAGTCTCGGAGACACTCTGTACGGACAACAGGGCTGTTCGAATTGAAGCAACGGCGACGTCCAATGCCCGGGCAACCTGACCGACCGCATCGTCTCCCAGATCCGGTACTGTCAGATCGAAGTTACCATCGGCAACCGCGTTAACGACGTCCAGAACCTGAGCCACTTTGGCCTTCATTTCTTCGGCAGCTCGAGCATCCTGACGATGACGTTCCGCGATGTCAGACTCCAGCTTCATCTGACGCTGTTTCGCTTCGGTGATATCCGCGGCGTACTTGACGATCTTCTGCAGCTTACCGTTGACGTCGTAGATCGGGTTGTATGAAGCCTGAATCCACACTTCGCGTCCAGCCTTGCCAACTCTTCGATTTGTAGACGCTTGATACTGGCCAGCTTTCAGGCTGTTCCAGAACTGGCGATACTCGTTGCCGGAAACCGTCTCGGAGTCCACGAAGATCGAGTGATGTTTGCCGACCACTTCTTCCCGTGAATATCCAACGGCGTTCAGGAAGTTGTCGTTGACCTTCAGGATGTTGCCATTCAGATCAAACTCGATCGTAGCCTGAGCCTTATCGATGGCTGCCAACTGACCTTCGTAGTCGGCATTGCGAAGCTTTGAGGCTGTAATGTCGGTAGCGTACTTGACGACCTTGAACGGTTTACCATTACCATCAACGATCGGGTTGTACGAAGCCTGAATCCAGACTTCACGACCACCTTTGGCGATGCGTTTGTATTCACCGGCATCATACTTGCCGTCGTTCAGATTCACCCAGAACTGTCGATACTCCGCACTTGTGGTGACCTCCGGAGAAACAAACATGCTGTGGTGCTTGCCCCGAACCTCGTCCATTGTGTAGCCGAGTGCCTTCAGGAAATTATCGTTAGCATGCAGTACAGTACCGTCCATCTGGAACTCGATGACAGCCTGCGATTTGTTGATCGCTTCCAACTGCCCGGTGCTGTCTCGCAGAGCGGTTACATCGCTCCATTCCAGAGAGAAGCCTGTTGGCTTGCCGGTCAGATCTGTCACCGGGGTGACGTGCAACTGGATCTTGGCGTTTCCGACGGTGATATCTGTCTTCAGAGGCAGATTCCGAGGATCCGACAGCAGCTTTCGCTGATGAGACGGAACCTTGTGGAACTTGTCGATGCAGGTCCCAATGATTTTCGACGGATCAAAATCCGGCCAAAGTTTTCGGAAGCTGTCCGCATGGTGAGCAAACAGATTCATCGTGGCTTTGTTCACATACTGCACAATGAAGTTCATGTCGACAACCATGATCGCACTGGCGACGCGATTCAGCAGTTCCTTCTGAGCCTCTTTGCTTTCGGCGTTCTCTGCATTGAGCTCAACCAGCGCGTTAAGCATTGAATTCAATGCAACCTTGCCGCGATTCAGGTCACCTGGAGCATCATCGACCAGAACCTTTGTGTAGTCCTTATTAGCGGCAGCCTCCATCGAATGAATCATCTGCGAAATCGATCCATTCAGCTTCCTGGAAGCGTCGCTCAATTCCGCGCCCATCTGGTCGATTTCATCGCCACCGTGAATTTCCAGCCGCTGAGAGAAATCGCCCGCGGCAAGCGCTTTGGCTAATTGGCGAGTCGCTGCGAGGCGTCGAGTGGCGTTACGGCTGGTAAACCAGATCACGCTTCCGATTGTGCCGCAGACGAAGACGGCCAGAATGTTGGTCCACCACGCAGACGCATTGAGAGTTGCCTGCGCTGAAGCTTCCAGGGTCTTGTTGTATTCTTCCGCCAGCTTGACGACCTTGCCGATGGCCTGATAGTGCTCTTCGTATTTCGTCTTCAACTCGCCTCCGACAATTGTGCGAGCTTCGTCAAACTTTTTCTCGCGGACTAACGGAACCAGCTTCTGTTCCGCAATCTTGTAACACTCTTCCGCAGTGGTGCGAGCGTCGCCCAATAGAGATTCTCGCAACGTGCCTTCTGGAAGCACTTTGCCCCAATGGTCCATTCGCTGCTCAAAGGCAGTCTTGTGAGCATCCAGAACTTCGATGAGTCGATTGGATTCGGCAAGATCTTCAGCGTCTGCGAGTGCGTGAGAAGTCAGGTACGTCTCGATGATGTAGGCCGGTGGTGGCAGGATGTCAGCGACCAGATCCTTGCCGGAAGCAATCTCCGAATAGAGAGGCCCCAGAACGCGAACTTCGTTCAGGGTCTTTCGATTAAACAGGGAGTTCACAAAGATCAGGGTCAGAAGGAAGGCCGTGAGTAAGGACAGTTTTGTTCGAATGCTGAAGTTGCGGATCACGTTCATGGAGGGCACCTTTTTATGTTAGTGGCGAAGGGATGAGGCTTGAAGAAAGACAAAGTCAGGGTGTAAGCGTCGAACAGACGCCGAGGGGTTGATTTGCAGGATCAGGCCAAAGCCAGATCCGAGGTATGCGAAGAAGACGCTGGCGATGAACCATGCCTTGATGCCAGAGCACTGATTCCGTTGATATCCAGAATCAGAGCAACACGACCGTCACCCAGAATCGTCGCTCCGGCAACGCCGGGAACTTTCTGGAAGTTGGCTTCCAGATTCTTGATGACGACCTGTTGCTGACCGAGAAGCTCGTCGACGGCCAGCGAATACTTGCGTCCCTGGTCTTCCACGATCACAAGCAGATTGCTGTCCGTGTTATCATGGCTCTGACGCAGATTCAGAATGCGATCAAGACGCAGCAAAGGTACAATCTCACCGCGGAGCGTGATGACTTCCCCTTTGGAGAGCACCGCCTTAATGTCTCGATCTTTCTGATTGATCGATTCCACCACAGACAGCAGCGGAATGACGTAACTGTCATTGGCCACTCGAACCAGTAGACCATCCAGAATTGCAAGTGTCAGCGGCAGACGGACGATCATCCGGCAGCCCTTGCCCTTTTGTGAGCGAATTGAAATGCTGCCCTGCAGAGCTTCGACGTTTCGACGAACCACATCCATCCCAACGCCGCGTCCGGAGACATCTGTCACCTGTTCAGCCGTTGAGAACCCGGCCTCGAAGATCAGACCGTAGATATCTTCGTCCGACAGATTGTCGTGTTCCGAAACAATTCCGCGTTCAATCGCCTTACGAAGAATCCGGTCTCGATCGAGCCCCTTGCCGTCGTCCTGAATTTCAATAATGAAGTTACCGCCCTGGTGATAAGCCTTCAGGCAGATCGTGCCTTCCGGAGATTTTCCAGCGGCAATTCGCTCTTCCGGAAGTTCAATGCCGTGGTCCACGGAATTGCGAACCATGTGCAGCAGCGGATCGCCGATCTGATCGACAACCGTTTTATCGAGCTCCGTTTCTTCCCCTTCTGTTTCCAGATGAATCTGCTTGCCAAGCCGGTGGCTAAGATCTCTTACGATGCGAGTCATCTTCTGGAACGATGCAGCAATCGGCACCATTCGCAAAGAGAGACTCATTTCCTGCAGATCGCGAACGATTTTGCCCAGTTGAACCAGTGCTGCCGATTCCATATCCGGATGGAACCTGGACCAGTCCTGCTCGACCATCGAAGTGCCGATCACCAGCTCACCAATCTGATTGATCATCTTGTCGAGCCGATCGCGATCCACACGCACCGTTTCGCTTGACGTTGAAGCTGGCGCACCTGATGGGCCGGCTCCTGAACTTTTCTTTTCGACTCGTCGGTCGTCACCGGATCGTCGTTCGGTGGCGATGGATTCGGCAGCAGGCTCTGTCACTTCTGTGCCTGCAGTCATCACTAGCGATGGAGCGGCGGCGACAGATTGCGATTCAACGGCTGCCGTCACCGCTGCCGTTTTCGTTTCTGTCCTGGACACGGAGATGGTTGAAGGCTCCGTCGATTTTTCAGCCTGCTGAATTGTTGGCGTGCTATCGTCGTCGACGAACATGAAGACGTCCCGCAGAGCACTCTCCGAGCTCGCTGTCGTCAATCGAATGTTCCAGCTGATGTAACAAATCTCGGCGTCCATCTCCGATAGCGATGGAATCCGGGATACATCCGCCTTCACTTCAAAGGCCGTGCTCAGCTGACGAAGTTCATCGACCAGGAACAGAGGATTCTGGCCGGAATGAAAAAACGACGCCGACGGACAGAATCGAATCTCATACGCTTGTCCGGCTGGAGCAGCGACCACTGTGGAAACGATCGGCTTTGTCTGCGTCGCAGCGGAGACTGACGAATATTGCTGCAATGCTCGAAAGGTGTCTTCCACCTGCGGCGGAGGAGCGATGTTGTTTTTCTCAGCCTGAATCAGCCCGGATAAGACGTCTGTGGACTTCAGCAACAGCTCGCATAGATCAATCGTGGGAAGAATCTCGCCTTCACGCATCCGATCGAGGAGGTTCTCCAGAACATGCGTAAACCGAGCGACCTCATCCATCCCAAATGTAGCACTTGCCCCCTTGATGCTGTGGGCTGCTCGAAAGATTGTGTTCAGCACTTCAGTGTCGCCGCCGGAGGTTTCCAGTGCCAGCAGTCCGGCTTCCATGTTCTCAAGATGTTCACCCGCTTCTTCATAGAATGCGGCTCGAAAACGATTCAGGTCAATTTGCATGATCGGACTTCCGGGGGAGAAAAGTCACGACGAACGAATCGTCGGTTGTGCATAATCGTTAACCGCTCAGCGCGCAACGGGAGCGCAGAGCAAACACGGGGCGATAAAAATGGGCCGTCGGTCTAGTGAACGACTTTGGCCACAACCTGCAGGAGTTGTTCAGGATTGAATGGCTTAACCAGCCAGCCAGTGGCACCGGCGGACTTGCCTTCCTGCTTCTTGGCGTCCGTCGATTCTGTTGTGAGCATCAGGATGGGTGTGAACTTAAAGTTCGGAAGCTTCCGGAGTTCTTTGATCATCGAGATTCCGT
>CAIJTV010000290.1:0-1625 GCA_903823635.1 uncultured Planctomycetaceae bacterium | reverse complement strand
GCGAAGTCCTCCTCGGCAAGCTCGGCAAGGAGGACCCACCGAAATCCGCGACTGCACCCAGCGGACGCCCTTCCGCGGATCGCTCGATGGTCCGCAAATTTTGAATCTGTTAGGGTGCCTGTTGCGGTATTGCAACGGCCTCAGGTGTTTCCGTTAGTTGATATGGCTCTTGTGCACGACAGTGTTCCGAACGGGCAGCTCTGATGAAATGTTCTTTGATGAAGTTCTGTTGCGGACTGCTTTCGCTTGGTCTTGCGGTTTTGATGGCTGGAGATTGTGTTGCCGAGGGCAAAGTAACGGCCGCATTGTCGCAGGATGGCTCGTTTTTCCGGTTTGAGAACGTTCCGCTGCCAGCAATTGACGATGCGGGTTCAAAGGGGAAATGGAAGATCGTGGCCGGGCAGGTGGATGCGAACTCTGGTTCGATTGGATGTTTGTTTGATGGACGCGTCCCGACTTCGGCCGATCAGCCGTCCGAGAATCTCTTCTTCGCTGCTGGAACACAGAGAGGTCTGATCGCTGTGGACCTTGAACAGGTCACCGATGTGGCGGAGATCGTGTCTTATTCATGGCATACGGATAGTCGAGCACCTCAGGTTCTTGCTGTTTACGCCGCAACCGGGGAAGAACCGGGTTTCGCTTTTCCGACGTCGGTTGATGAAATCAGTAACGCCTCAGGCTGGAAGAAACTCGCCAGCGTGAATACTCGTCAAGCCAATCAAAACGGTGGGCAACACGCGGTGCGGATTTTTGAGCCGGGGGCGACACTCGGGAAGTTTCGACATCTGTTGTTTGAGATGAACGCGACCGAGCCCGGCAACCGCTTCAGCCATACGTTCTTCAGTGAGATCGATGTGATTGCCAATGATGCGACCAATGTTCAACGCATCACGGCTCCCGAAGTTCGTGAGATTAAATTCTCAACGACTGAAGTTGCGTATCGATTCACGATTGACGTCACTCAATCCCTTGAACTTGAGAACTGGGCCTCGGACGAACTCAAGCCGTTGATTCAGGATTGGTATCCGAAGATTGTGGGGATGTTGCCCAGCGAGGGTTTTGAAGCGGCTCGTCACGTTCGCTTTCGATTCCTCCGCGATGAAGAGATGAAGGGCATTCCAGCTTATGCATCCGGGCCGACGATCTCCATGAATGCGGAGTGGTTTCGCGGCCAGCTCAACGGTGAAGCACGCGGGGCTGTTGTTCATGAGATGGTTCATGTTGTCCAGGGCTACCCAGGTCGCAATCGCGGAGGCCGTGGAGTTGTTGCACCACCCGGCTGGATTGTTGAAGGCATCCCGGATTACATCCGTTGGTTTCTCTTTGAACCAGAAACAGGCGGTGCGAAGTTGTCAGCGGAGAGACTCAAAGAGGCGAAGCATGATGCCAGCTACAGGACTTCCGCCAACTTCATTGATTGGGTGATCCGAAATCATCCCAACGATGGACGCTTTCTGGAACAGCTCAATGCGGCTGCTCGAGAAGGCAGATACTCAGGAGAGACATGGAAGGAACTCACAGGAAAGACCGAACAGGAACTGGCCGACTCGTGGCGTAGGGGGCCATAGAAAAATCGGCTGTGATCGCGGTGATGAGTGGCGCACCAGGCCAGCCCATATCGCCGT
>CAIJTV010000289.1:0-6827 GCA_903823635.1 uncultured Planctomycetaceae bacterium | reverse complement strand
GGACTCATAATCCGTTGGTTCTCGGTTCAAGTCCGAGCAGCCCTATTTTCGTGTTGATGATGTGGAGGGTTTCGGGATATTCCGAAACCCTCTTTTCGTTCGATGGCAGCTCGATAGTCGCTGTCGGCTCTCAGGGTCGATCACAGCCCGCCTGATACATCTTCGACGTTCGGACCCGAACAATCACGGTGTGAGCGTCTTGACAGAAGGCAGCACGCCAATATTCAGGCTGGTCGAGTGATGTGACGAGCGGAAGACTCGATGCGTGGCCTTTTGGAAATCTTCTGGCTTTGCAAAGTAGATGTTAGGCACAAAGGTCTGCGGATTCCGATCGACCAGCGGAAACCAGGTGCTCTGAATCTGGATCATCAAACGATGACCCTTCTGAAAGCGATGCAGCACGTCTAACAACTCAAGTCGGACCTGAGTTGGCTCGCCGGGAACAAAGGCTTCGGGCTTCGCATAGTCGTTCCGGAAGCGACCTCTAATCACTTCACTCCGCAGCAACATCTGATACCCGGCAAGAGGAACGGTGTCTGGCCCGTCCGGGCGGACATCAATCAGCTTCACAATCCAATCAGCATCCGTGCCCGTTGTCGACACCCAAAGATCCGTCTGTATCGGACCGGCAATGACTGTCTCTTCGGCAAATGGCTCCGTCTGATAAGTCAAAACGTCGGGACGACGAGAAGCAAAACGCTGATCATCCACCATGTACTCGATCGTCATGCGTGGAGTTACGGTTTCCGTATACGGGACCGGCTTGTTGGGGTCACTGACGAACTCATCAAATGACTCCGCGTCTTTTCCTTCGGGCTTTTGAACGTCCAGCTTGCCATGCGGTTTCAAATAGAGAGTTTGCGATTCAACGTTTTTTGGCGGCCACGCATCGAAGGTTCTCCAGGTATTGGAACCAGTCTCAAACACCGTCGCTTCAGCAGGAGCTGGATGGTCAGCATCCTTGAGATACCTCTCGAAGAACGGCAGCTCAATCTCAGCTCGATAAAACGCTCCGGTCTTTGAACCGAAAGAAACATTCCCGAGCTTATCGCCGTCGACGGACGCCCAGCCGCCATGGTGCCACGGTCCAACGACAAGAACGCTGTTCACATTCGGGTTCAACCTCTCGACCGACTGATATGTCTTGAAAGAACCATACAGATCTTCGGCATCGTACCAGCCGGTCACAGTCATGACCGCCGGTGCGACGTTCTTCAGATGCGGTATGATCGCACGCTTCTGCCAGAACTCATCACGATTCGGATGCTGCATCATGTCTTCCCAGAACGGAATCGCGCCCTTGAGGTAGAGCTTGTCGATATTCTCGACGGACCCGGCTTCGAGGAACATTTTGTAGCCGTCAGTCATTGGGTAGACATAAGGTTTGGCAGGCTCCATCGTTGGGGTCGGCCGCTCAGTCGCATTGCCGCTCAGCCACTTGAAGGCATGAGCCAGAAAGAAAGCCCCGTGGTGCAGAAAGTCGTCGAAGTACCAGTCCCCCACGGGAGCCTGAGGAGAGACCGCTTTCAACGCAGGATGAGCATCGATCATACCGGCGGCCGCGTAGAAGCCGGGGTACGAGATGCCATACATGCCTACACGACCGTTATGGTTCGGAACGTTCTTTAACAGCCATTCGATCGTATCGAAAGTGTCCGAACTCTCATCAACATCGGTCGGTTTCGTCTTGTTAACGATGTGAGGCGTGACCTGAATGAATTGCCCCTCAGACGCGAATCGCCCTCGCACATCCTGATTCACGAAGATGTAGCCGGCTCGCACAAAATGTTCACTCGGGCCTAACTTTGAGGGATACTTTTCTTCTCCATACGGCGCCACGTTGTACGGCGTACGCTTCATCAGAATCGGATAAGTCTTGCCCGTCTCCTTTGGCACGAACACAACCGTCATCAGCTTCACACCATCCCGCATTGGCACCATGTGTTCGTGCTTGGTGTAATGCAGCCGGATATAGCTCTCGATCGTCTGCGGGTCTGAAGTCGCCGACTGAGAAAACGCGGACGAGGAGTCAATCACCACGCCGAGAAAGATAAGGAACCGAAGCCCATGCTGCATGATGATTCTCCCCAGATTGCATCGTCGTTGAGAGTGCTTCGAGCCGGTGAGTGCTCTGGTCACCGGGATCATTCTGCAGGAATGCCTGATGAAATGGAATCGCCAGGGTTATCGGCCGTAGTAGCCGATACAGCCCAAAGTGCTGAATTCATCGTTTGCCGCCCAGCCGAAGGCGCCGGCCAGTCCAAAAGCCGACTTTGCTCTAAATCATGTGCGAGGTCGCCGAGAAAGTATTTTTTGTTCTTGCTGAGTCCCTGCGGTGGGGACGATCTGCTGGTGGATCACGTGCCGACCAATGTAGCCATTTCGCTCCGCCGAGATGAGCCTTATGCGATGCACACCGCGCTGCCAAAGCCAGCCGCCATTGTCAAACAGCGTGGACAAAGTAGTGTTACGGATCGGCTTGGAGTTTCTTCAGCACTGGGCTGGCTGCAAGGACTCGTCTCGGCGGAGCGAGACGGCTACTTTGAGGTCCAACTGATTCGAGTCGAACCCGTGACTTTTTGTAACCACGAAAGACACGAAATACACCAAAGAATCGAAGTCACGCTGACGCACGCCTACTCTTCTCGTGTTTCGTGTACTTCGTGGTTAACGAATACTCACGACATGGCATCCGTCCAGCGACATGACTACGTATGCCTAAAACGGCTATCGCCTGCGAGTTCCGGCTGATCACGCGAGAAAACAGCGTCCCTGAAAGACTGCTACTTACTTTCACTCTCCGGTGTCACGTCTGTCGTTGTCCATACGCCGAGGTCATAGCGTTTCCAGAAGTCTTCCGCTGACATTTCTTCTTCGATAGAAGTCTGAATCAGAACCAGGCTCTTCATGGCTCGCAGATGCTCCATGCCGGTTCGGATTCGCTCGGGCGTCAGAACGATCCGTTCCAACCCCAGACCTCGAAGCGGAGTCACATCAGTGACCTGCGTCTCCGCTATGTTTAACCTGCGCAAAGATGACACCGTGGCAAGTGGATACAGATTGCTGACCGCCGTGCGCTCGATGTCGAGACTCACCAGTCGGCCAGCGGGAAGATCGGTGAGATCTGTGACCTGTGTTGCTGTCAGCCACAGAGTATTCATCGGCATACCTTTTAACAGTGACAAATCACCGAACGGCAAATTCAGAAGATTGAGCTGTTCCAAAGGCATCCCCGGCAGAGCAGAAAAGTCTGTGACTTTGGTCTTCTGCATCTTGAGTACTCTCAGCGGCATGCCTTTCAGAACGCTGATATCACTCACCGGAACATTTTCCAGAATCAATGTCTCCAGCTTCATCCCTGCCAATGGCGACAGGTCGGACACCGAAGTCAGTCCCAGATCGATCCCGCGCAATGGTAAGCCTTTAAGCGGCTCGATCGATCGCACACCCGAGCGGAACAGATTCACTTCAACAATATCGTTGCCGGAGACGAGAAACGTAGCCATCTCGTTCGTCTTGAGCTTCTTCCGCAGCTCATCAGGAGTCATCTTCAACGTGGTCGAATCTTCCTTAGCCGCTCGGCGAGCATGCTCGGCCGTTTTATCCGTCGCCGGACCTTCTTCGCAGCCGGTCAATAAAGCCAGCGAAGACAGCCAAACCACCAGAGACATCATCGCAAAAAAATTACGAGGACATGACAAAGGCCGCCACGAACGCGTGTTCATCCTGAGCATCATTCCACAGGTCTCCATTCCCTGGCGAACTGACAAAACAATTCGCCTCGTTCTCGATAATCTCGAAACCACCCGTAACTTGCACACCCGGGTGAAAGCAGCACGATATCGCCTGGATTGCTGAGTGCAACCGCACGAGCAAATGCTTCGGCAAAGTCTCCCGCGACAATCGTCGGAAGTGTCGCCGACTGATCGCCGGAGTCCAGCAGCGTTTTCAGGGATTCGGCCGTCTTTCCCATCAGTACCACTGCTTTAGAACGGGCCTTGATCTCGTTGGCAAATTCGCGCAGATCCTGACCTTTGTCGTATCCTCCGGCAAGCAAAACGGCACGCCCCGAGAAGACTCGAAGCGCCATGATCGCGGACTCGGGTGTTGTCGCGATCGAATCGTTCCAGAACTGTCGACCCGCCTGTTCAGCGACCAATTGCAAACGATGTGGCAAGGGCTGAAACGTTTTGAGAGAGGCCGAGAAGGATTCGGGATTGGCCCCGGCCTGCCACGCCGCACAAGTGGCGGCCGCGACGTTGAGTGCGTTATGCGCACCGGGAAGCTGGGCCGGAATTGTTAAACGCACACTGTCCTCAAAAGTACCTCGAGCCGCACGCAGAATCAAATTGCCATCATCAAAGAAGACTCCGTCTTCCCCTTGATCAACAAGTCCAAACTGCATTCGCTGCCCGCGAGTCTTCCAGACGATCGGCTCTGCTCCGTCTCCTGCATTATCATCGTCGCCAGGAACGATGGCGACATCGTCAGTCGTCTGAAAATCGAAGATCGCCTGCTTGGCTGCGCGATAGGCTGAGACTGTCCCGTGCCAGTCCAAATGATTGGGAGAGAAATTTGTCAGTACCGCAATTTGAGGACGAAAGCGTTTTCGTCGAAGGGTTTCGAGCTGAAAACTGCTGAGCTCGAGAACCACAATATCGTCGTTAGTAATCTGCGAGAGCTGATCAAGCAGGCTGATTCCGATGTTTCCACCCAGCCAGATGTTTCGAAAGCCGGAGTTGGGCTCTTCGTCTGCCGGTGATCCCTTGAGCAGATGATGAATCAAGGCTGCGGTCGTCGACTTGCCATTACTGCCAGTTACAGCAATCACCGGCGCGGGGTTGTGGCGCAGAAAAAGTTCGATCTCCGTCGTAACATCCGCGCCACGCTGGATGGCTTCGTTTACGAAGGGGTTGTCGGGCCGCACAGCGGGGTTAGCAACCAGCAGTTCACAGCCCTGAAAGACATCCACCGGATGTTCACCAAGAGCCCAGCGATAAATGCAAACGTCAGACAACGCTGCGATAGAATCTTCCAGCTCTTCAGCCGGTCTAAGATCTGTGACCGTAACCAGTGCACCCTGCTGAGCAAGAAACCGCGCCGCGGCGACGCCGCCTCCAAATCGTCCCAACCCCATGACTGTGGCACTGATGCCCGCGTAGAGACCGTCCAATTTGTGATCATCCTGAGTCAAGATGTGAAGAGGTCTTTGACAGAGGTTTAAAGATCGAGCGATTCAGCCACGTTAACAACCGGCTCCGGCGGCCACCAGTCTTCGACACTTAACAGCCGCAGCATTTCAGAACGAAGCGTCTGCATCAGTGGATCCGGACCACGAGGCTTTCGACCGGGATCAACTTCAATGGCTGGGCCAATTCTGAAGTCGACTCGCCAGCATTCCTGGGGCGTTACCTTGTCAGTCAGGTCTTCTTCAAGACGATGCACGGTTTCCGCAATGCGTTCTGGTGTCACAGGGCCGCGGGCCCCTTCATCGAGATAATCGATTGGGTACATGGACAGCGTCTGAGCGTAATAGCAATCGGTCAGTTGCCGCCATCGGAGGCGTTGCTCATCCTCCGACAGTTGGCCTCGCAGCAATTCCGGCACGATGGCTGATCGAATATCCTTGACTCGAGAAACCACGTCACCAGTGCGAGCTTTGCCGAGCAATTGTCGCTCGGCCGGTTGCAGAATTCCATTGATCAGATTTTCGATCCGCGGTCGAAATGAGCCCGTGCGAGTCTCACCAAGGATCTCAATCTCTCGTGTTGCCAGGTGAGCGTTCGCAAGGTTGTGAATTCGCTTCAGAACCGGCAAATGTTCGTGACTTTTCCAGAACGTTCTTTCTTCCAGCATCTTCAAAGCCGGCCCGACACATTCCATCAGGTCACACGTCATGCGATAACGCATACCTATCGGATGAATCACCACTTTCTTGCCAGGACTGATCTCCGCCCGCTTCTTTGCTGCGACTCGAGCAATGAATGACACACCGTCCATCAGAGAATTCAGACGATCATTGGACCGTGAAACCACTCCCTCAGGAAAAATCACCAGGGGTCGTTCGGCGTTCGATACGATCTGCACTGCGGTATCGAGCGACTGACGATCAAGTCCTTCGCGATAAATGCTGAATCCGCCAAGACGACGAATCACGAACGCCTCAAGCTGACTCTGTTTGAAGAGATGCCAGCTCGCTATCGAATAAACATGGCTGGGAATCTTGCGGCACAGCATCCCGATAATCATAGGATCGGCATCGCGCGCGTGGTTCGGACACAACAGAATCCCGTGCCCGGCCTTCAGACTATCGCGAACGTGGTCCAGACCTTCGTAGGTACACTGCCATACGCCGTACGACTTGCGCAGATACGGTCGCAGCCAAAGCCTGAACATCCATGATAACAAATGTCCGCGATACGGCGGAATAAACTTATATGGCTCACCAATAACGACACGATGCATCGCGAAAAGCCCCAAACGTGGGCGGGGTTCCGATACTGATTCGACCGACCAGTCCGAAGCCCAGGGAAGATGCTGCAAAAAGAGATGAAGCCTGCAGCAAGAGAGGAAAATAACACATGGGCGTCAGCAAAAGAGGGCGACGCCGAATTAGGCTCGCCCTCTGTTTATCTTCAACGTATTCACCGAGCCTGAACTATGTGGCTTCCAGCTCTGGTGGCTGATTGGCGCGGCGTGCTCGCATTTCTGCACGGCGACGATCACGGCGACGAATGTCACTTGGCTTTTCGTAGAATTCTCGTTTGCGCATTTCCTTCTTCACGCCGGCATGTTCAACCAACTTACGGAACCGACGCACTGCTTCG
>CAIJTV010000288.1:0-2532 GCA_903823635.1 uncultured Planctomycetaceae bacterium | reverse complement strand
GCCAGCGTGAACATCAGGGAATTTCAATGTCGGCTGTTGAGGCGACATGACGGGCAGAGTGCGAGCGTTAGCCGATTTGCGTCCGTCTTTATTGGGTTTGCTGACCTTTCCACCTCCAATTTCTCCACTACCAATTTCGACAGGGGTGACCTGTCAACAACGTTTTTGTTTCTAGACAACATTTTGGTGACTGAACACAATGGAATTCTCTCCGTGGACATGGATTGCTTTCGTAAGTTTTCTGGCTGGCATGCTGGCTCTTGATCTCGGCGTGTTTCATCGGAAAGCCCATGTGGTCGGATTCCGGGAGGCGATTACATGGAGCATCGTCTGGATTGCTCTTGCGCTTGGATTCTCGTGGCTGCTCTATCAGAATTCCGGATCGCGAACTGCGATGGAGTTCCTGACGGGATATGTGATCGAGAAGGCGCTCAGCATCGATAATGTCTTTGTGTTCGCCATGTTATTCACCGCAATGAAGGTGCCTCGCCATTGCGAGCACAAAGTTCTGTTCTGGGGCGTTTTCGGTGCGCTGGCCATGCGAGTCGTCATGATCGTGGCGGGCGTGGCCATGATTCAGCGATTCCACTGGCTGGTTCACGTTTTTGGTGGCATTCTGCTGCTTTCTGCATGGCGAATGCTGAAAGGGCCTGACGTTTCCAAAGAGCCGGGTGATCATTGGCTGGTGCGGCTCAGTCGACGAGTGATCCCGGTGACCGATGACTACAGTGGAGATCGATTCTTTGTGAAGCAGGCTGGCCGCTGGTCTGCAACTCCGCTGCTGCTTGTGCTGATCCTCGTGGAATGGTCAGACCTTGTGTTTGCAGTGGACTCGATTCCGGCTGTCATGGCAGTCTCCAAGGATCCGTTCATCGTGTTCACTTCTAACGCCTTCGCGATTCTCGGTCTGCGATCACTGTATTTTGCCTTGTCGGGCCTGATGGAAAAGTTCGTCTATCTGAAATTCGGCCTCGCTGGTGTGCTGGGATTTGTGGGCGTGAAGATGATGCTCATGGATGTCGCTCCGATTCCGATCTCGATCAGCCTGCTGGTCGTCGCGGGAATGGCAACGGCTTCAATCGTCGCGTCACTGAACTTTGCACCGACGCCCGAGACTGCAGAGTTGTCAATCTCACGCACGTCCCCGTAGGTTTTCTGTGTTCGGGTGAATCGCTGACTGCGGGGCGACGCTGTGGCTTGTTTTCTCTTGTGGGAGTCCAGCCATAGGAGGCACGGATCCCGTCTGCTGTGAGTGATTCTGAAGATTGCACTTCGGTCGGAACCGGTCCGATTTCTCCCAGTGGTCTTGCGCAATGCAGACTGTGCTGCTGTGATCCCGGATTCGAGAACGCGAAATCACGAGGCTCTTCGTGTTTCGTGGGGCGTTCAGGAATTCCACTCGCGGTGTATCCGCTGACTGATCTATCCTGTGTCTTGTTCTTTGCGTGGCATAAATTGAGGCGTGGTGTTCGCGTGGTCTGGTGATTCAGATCATGACCTCAGTCCTGTCCGCGCACAGAAGAGCTCCTGTTGACACAGATTCTGCTCACCACAGGATTTGATCCGTGGACAGCTCCGCAATGTCCGGTGACATCGCTGGGCCGGGATAAGATTCATGGCTGTTGTAAACGTTCCTGCTCGGTCGCTGACGCGGCACATTGAACGGGAAGATGAACCTCGCCAGAGGCCTCTCGATTTTCGACTCATCGCACGGCTCATGGAGTCGACTCGCTCGTGTGGAACAAAGCGATTCTGGCTATTGATCGTTGTGGTGATTCGCGCTGTTCAGCTTCCGGCGCTGACCTGGGTGCTGGCAGCCATTATTCGAGGCCCGATCGCCGAACATAATGTTGACGGCGTGATTCAGGGAGCCATTGGCTTCGCACTGCTGGCGATTTCGACTCAGCTCGTGATGCACTTTCGCCAGCGACTTGCCCTTGAGATGGGGGAAAGTGTCGTCAGCGATCTGCGGACTCGATTGTTCCAGCATATGCAGCGAATGCCAATGCGCTGGTTTCACACGAATCGCATCGGTCGCGTCATCAGTCGCATGACTTCCGACATGGAAGACATTCGTATCGGTGTGCAGGAAGTCTTCTATGTGACGCTGGTTCAGTTTATTCAGATGGCGATCGCCGCCACGGCCATGATCTGGTACGACTGGTCTCTGTTTCTGATCGTGCTCGGACTGGCCCCGGTCATTTGGTTTATCAATCGGCACTTTCACAAACGACTGAGCGTTGCGTTAAGAAATATGCGTGAGTCGTTCAGTCGAGTCACCGCGACACTGGTAGAGTCCGTCGTTGGAATCCGAGTGACTCAGGGGTTCGTTCGCGAACAGGAGAACGCTGCGGTGTTCGGCGAACTGGCCGCCGATCATTCTTACTACAATACTCGCGTTCTGAAGACTCAGGGGACCTTTCTTCCCCTGCTGGAAATGAACAGCCAGATTTTCATGGCTGTGCTGCTGCTGGTTGGCGGTTATCGAGTGCTCACGCCGGGACATTCGACCGAGATCGGTGATCTTGTCAG
>CAIJTV010000287.1:0-2869 GCA_903823635.1 uncultured Planctomycetaceae bacterium | reverse complement strand
CTGAAGGCATCTCGCAATGCACTTCCGCGCGACTTCGGCCGCATTATCGGGCTGATCGAAGACGGCACCATCAACACCACGCCATGGATTACTCACCGCACCCCATTTGCGAACATGGTTGCGGAGTTCGAATCATTTACTCGCCCGGAAACCGGAGTCATCAAAGCCGTCGTGGATGTTTCAACGGCGGGGTGATGAAGTGCGAAGTCGCTGCAACGATTGGCTGCAGCGACTTACTGAGAATTGAGACGTGGAGGGAAGACGGAGAGCGAGATTAGGAGCAAGATTAGGATTAAGAGTAAGATAAAGATTAAGAGCAAGGGCAACACGGAGGGCTGACGCCCTGCCGCTCGCCGAAACTAGGCAGCTCGCGCCATGGCCGTTGCTGAATGGTGGATACCCATCGCGGCTTCCATGTCGAGCACCTCTGCAGCCAGAGCAAGATAATCAACGGCACCTGATGAGGTCGGTGCGTAGTCCATAATGGATTGACCAAAGCTTGGTGCTTCGGCCAGCTTGATGTTGCGGCGAACCTTCGACTTGAAGATCCTGGCAGAGGCCCACGGAGTATCTCCGTCGCTGGCATGCAAAAACTGTTTCAGGTCCTCGGTGACGTCAGCGGCCAGACGAGTTCCGGATTCATAAAGGCACATCATAATGCCAGTGACTCGAAGGTCGCGATTCAGACGTCGCGTCACCAGGGCTGTCGTTTCGAACAGCTTGGAAAGACCCTGCAGTGCGAAGAAGTGTGGCTGCAGAGGAATGAAGACTTCGTTAACCGCAGTCAACGCATTGATCGTAAGAATGCCCAATGAAGGCGGGCAGTCCATCACGACATAATCGAAACGGTTCTGCTCTTTCCAGTGCTGCATGGCGTTTCGCAGGAAGAACTCGCGTCCCTGAGTTCCCGCGAGCTCAACTTCGGTCGCGGCCAGATCAATGTTCGCAGGAATCAGAGACAGATTTTCACCGACCAACTGACGAGCATGATCGAGCGTCGTCTGCTGAGTAAACACGTCATAGACAGTCGGCATGTCGGGACCGGCTTCAACGCCAACGTGAAACGAAGCGTGGCCCTGAGGATCAAGATCCATCAGACAGACTCGTCGTCCTTCGCGAGCCAGCGCGGCCGCCAGATTGACGCTGGAGGTTGTCTTGCCGACGCCGCCCTTTTGATTCATCACAGCAATACTGCGCATGGAGCTGAGTCCTTCGCCCGGAGTAAACTGATTTCAAGTGACCCGCTGCGAGTTCGCCCAGCGGGGCAGATGAATCTAGTTCGTTCGCCAATCTGCCAACAGAGCAGACTGCTCTCGACGAAGTTTTCCTTGCCCACAGACCAGCAGGATCTGCCGCTATGATCGCAGCTCAGGCATATACCGCCGGAAAGGGCCAGTCTCTTCAGCAATCAATGCCGCTTTAGGGCAAGTCAGTCAAACCATTCATCGGCCGGGTTGAATTCCGGAAGGACGACGATGAGCACTGTCATCCGGCCGATCGCCCGATGCCTAACGAGCGGCGGAATGACAATGCTTTGATGAGCTTTCACCGGAATAATTTCACCGTCAAGCTCCATCTTCGCGTCCGGTTCGCACTGCAGGAACACATAGGTTTCGGTCAGCGTTTTGTGGTAGTGCCGCTTAGCGTTTTCACTGATTTCCGTGATATGAATTGTGCCCGGGAATTCGGGAACGCCACTGAAAGCCCGCCTCGCCTGCCCGCAGGGACAGGGCACAGGAGGGATCTCGGAAAAGTCTGCCATTCTCCAGCGGCGTTCCGTCATCTCATCTTCTCCGCACGGTGTGTATTGAGGCCGCGTGCTCGCGGGATAGGCTCATAGGATAGCCTATCGTGGCCGCGCACAGAATAAATCCTCAATTCATGGGCCGAACCTGGGGACGCTCGGAATTCGTTCCCCCGCTGCGCTGCTGATGACGCTGCAGAGCGGCTTCGATAAAGCCCTTGAACAGCGGGTGAGCATTGTGTGGCTGAGACTTAAACTCCGGATGATATTGCACGGCCACAAACCAAGGGTGATTGGCCAATTCGACGATCTCCACAAGGCTGCCGTTTGGACTTGTTCCGGCGACCTGAAGGCCTGCATCCGTAAATTGGCGACGGTATTCCGGATTGAATTCATAGCGATGGCGATGACGCTCACTGATCTCAGAAACGCCGTACGCTTCAGCTGTTCGAGTTCCCGGAGTCAGCACACAAGGCTGAGCCCCCAGTCGCATCGTGCCGCCTTTGTAACGCACGCCCTTCTGAGCTTCCAGGAGACAGATCACCGGATGCTGAGTTTCCGAAGAGAACTCACTGCTGTTCGCATCGGCCAGCCCCAGCACGTTACGAGCAAACTCAATCACAGCGCACTGCATGCCGAGACAAATACCGAAGAACGGAATCTCGTATTCGCGAGCAAACTGGATCGCCTGAATCTTGCCTTCGATGCCTCGCATCCCGAAACCGCCAGGCACCAGAATTCCGTCGACGCCCTTGAGCATAATCTCGGGCCCCTGACGCTCCAGTTCTTCGGCCTCGATGCGTTTGACAATCACCTGAGTCGAATGATGAAACCCGGCATGGTCGATTGATTCATAAATCGACTTGTACGCGTCGCGATGTTCGATGTACTTGCCCACGACCGCAATCGTGACTTCGTTGCGAGGATTGCGAATGCGATGAACAAGTGCACGGTAGTCGTCCATCTTCAGCGGACCAGGCGACAGATGCAGCTTCTGACAGATCAGTTCATCCAGACCATGTTCGATCAGACCGATCGGCACTTCGTAAATTGAGAACTCCTTATCGACTTCTTCGATAACCGCTTTCTTCTCAACGTTACAAAACAGAGCAATCTTGTCGGTAT
>CAIJTV010000286.1:0-1653 GCA_903823635.1 uncultured Planctomycetaceae bacterium | reverse complement strand
TCTCTGCCGCAACGCCGGAAGCATCCGCACTGGCTTCTGCAATCTCCTGATGCGTCTTGAGGTAGACTCGAATGAACCAACCGCAGAGGAATCCCGCGCCAGTGATGAAATAAATCCACTTTGTCGTTCGACGAGCTTTGATCTCGTAAGAGACAACCTGCGGTTTATTGAGTTCATTTGCTCGGAGTTCAATCTTCCCCGCCGTTGTCCCAAGAGGAAACGTGCCCTCAACAGCAACATCGATCGACTTCGTTTCCCCGGCGTTTAAATATTCGCCGTCCATCGTGAAGGTCAAAAGCCCATCATCAACTGGAACGAGATCCCCGGCCTCACGAACGTCCGCCAAGTGAATCCCTGTTAACGGGGCCTTTCCGGATACTTCCGAAACCTGCAGAGGCCGACTTATCGATGATGTCCCGAAGAGCCCATATGTCTGGTTAAGATAAAGCTTGGAAGTAACTTCGATCTCAGGGGATGGCTGAGTCAAGGTCAGGCTGACCGTCTGAACGGATGCCTCGGACGGTGCGTTCGGATCAGAAGAGCGGTTCGTAAAGTCGACCAAAACTGCATAAGTGCCCGGCAAGATGGATGGCGACTGAGCCTCAACGATCAGCGATGGTCCATGTTGAACGTCGCCTTTCTCAAGCTTGGCTGTGAACAACGGAGAGAGAAACTCCGGTCGCCCGTTCGGGCCAATAACGTCAGTGACTTGAATCTCCAGATCTGTGGTCGAAGTTGCCCCCTGAACGACTCGGACTGGTATCCGAACGGTACTCACTTCGGAGCTCACAGACAGGGTGTAATTAAAGCCTGCAGGAAAATTCAGCCAGTCGACTTTCTCAGCCGCCGGCAATGGCGAGTATGCGGTCAGCAAAAACACGACAAATGAACAGCATCTCATGCCACGATCCTTTTGACTCAACACACTTAAAGGCAGCCCCAACCATTCTGCTGCCATCACAATCAATTCTTTAGTTTGACGGTGCGACGGCTAGTGGCCCCAGTAACGATGCAGATGCAATCCTTACTAAGCGGGAGCATCTTGCGACCAGCATGGCCGAATTGCAAATCACGCCTCAGTTGCCAAATCATGCCTCCATGGCAGGTACCGACTGAGAAACGTCACTATTTCCGACCAAAAATCGCTCTCCTTTGAAACGCGGCCCATTCGCCCTAAGATGCTCCACTTCCGAAAGATTCGCGGCCCGAGGATGGGTGCGACGATGGAAGCTGAACACCGTATTGATCGGGCCCTGAAACCCGCGTTGTGAGCAACATGAAAACTGATGAATTGCGTGAAAAATATCTGGCATTCTTCGAAACCAAGGGCTGTGTTCGTCGTCCCAGCGATGTGCTGATTCCCAAGGACGACCCGACGGTTCTGTTCACGCCCGCCGGGATGAATCAGTTCAAGAATCAGTTCCTGGGAATCGGTCCTATCGATTTCACAAAGGCCACGACCAGCCAGAAGTGTCTGCGAACTGGTGATATTGGCAATGTTGGTATCACGGCTTATCACCATACCTTCTTTGAAATGCTCGGCAACTTCTCCTTCGGAGACTACTTCAAGAAGGAAGCCATTCATTGGGCCTGGGAGTTTCTGACGACAAAGCAATGGCTGGGACTGGATCCGGATCGCCTGACCGTCACTGT
>CAIJTV010000285.1:0-3938 GCA_903823635.1 uncultured Planctomycetaceae bacterium | reverse complement strand
TGCAGCCTCCTCTCGCATGCCTTCATAAACTGACATCGGGACGGAAGGCAGGTCGAGAGAGATTGTGAACGGCGCAACTTCGATCCCCTTGTATCCGGCCTCAGCCATGAGCCGGCATTGTGTGGCCCAGTCGACGTTTTCATAAAGCTCGTGGCAGATTGCAAATTTCATTCTGGCGTCCTCGATAAGGAACAGTGTTGATGGCTATGAGTTGTGAAAAGAGTCAGTGTTCTTTGAACCGGCTCTTGTCCGGCGAGTGGCTATCGGGTGGGAAGATGTCAGGTATTCCGGTAGTCCGGAAGAATCAGATCGTATCGAATTCCTGACTATGTGACTCAGAAGTCTCACAACCGAACCGCTCGCATCCCCGCATTCTGTTCAAATGTGGATGACTTGCAACAAGGTTTGACGATTCATCAACGGTGACCTACATCCAGAATACTACCCACTGGATCTGCGCACTATTGAAGGAGCCTGTCGCGTGTCGAATCTGCAGTCCGCCCGAAAAGACTCTGCCACAGATGGCCTCGACGAACTCTTTAACCGCGTCAACATGCTGCTCGGCGAGCCGCCGGCGGAGCGCCGCGAGGCGAGCAAGTCGTCGTCCGATGGATTCGTTCCGCGTCAGCCACGGACGATGCGCGAGGCCGGGATTCCGCCTGTGATGGTCGAAAAGATCATCATGCGTTTCCTTTTTCAAGTAGGGATTGAGACCAGTCGAAAAATCGCGAATCAAGTCAAGCTGCCGTACAAAGTCATCGAGCCGATGCTCAGGCAACTGCGGCAGGACAAGCACATTGATCTGGCGGGAACAACATCAACGGGCGATTCGGAGTACGTGATCACAGAGTCCGGCCGCGAGCGTGCTCGCCGCTATGTTGAAGAATGCACTTACTTCGGAGCCGCACCCGTTACGCTGGAAGATTATGTGGCGTCGGTTTCTGCCCAATCGATTGCCGGACAGGTCGTGACGAAAGATGATCTTCGCCGCGCGTTCAAGGGACTGATTATCAACGAGGCGATGATGAATCGTCTTGGACCAGCCATCAATTCCGGTCGCGGGATGTTTTTGTTCGGCGAGCCGGGTAACGGCAAGACGAGTATTGCAGAGAGAGTCACCGAAGCCTTCGGGACCACCGTCTGGATTCCTCGAGCGATTGCGATTGAGGGTGAGATCATGCGAATCTTCGACCCGGCCGTGCACGAGGCCGTCGAAGATCCAAGTGCCAATTCAGGGCTGATGGATTCGCAGGACATTGATCGACGCTGGGTTCAGGTTAAACGCCCAACCGTCATTGCGGGTGGCGAATTGACGATGAACGAATTGGAGATATCGCTCAATCCAACATCAAGAATCTGCGAATCCCCTCTGCAGGTAAAGAGCAACTGCGGCACACTGGTGATTGACGACTTTGGCCGTCAGAAAATGCCGGTCGATATGTTGTTGAATCGCTGGATCGTGCCGCTCGAAAAACGCTATGACTTTCTGAACATGCCGAATGGCAAGAAGATTCAAATTCCATTCGACCAGTTGATCGTGTTCTCAACAAACCTTGAGCCGAAAGATCTTGTTGACGGGGCGTTCCTGCGACGAATTCCGTACAAGATTGAAGTTCCGGATCCATCGGAAACCGAGTTTCGAGATCTGTTTCGCATCATGTGTGAGAAGATGAACTTTGCACACGATCCGGCAACCATCAGCTACCTGGTTGATACTCATTACAAGAGCATTGGGCGTCCGTTTCGACTGTGTCAGCCGCGTGACTTGTTGCTGCAGGTTCGCAACTACTGCCAGTATCATTCCGTTCCTCTTCGGCTCAGTCCGGAAGCGTTTGACGCGGCCGTCCTGAACTACTTCTCCGTGATGGAGTAATCACTGAGCTATTTGCGGATGAGAACTTTCGACCCTGTACTTAACAGGCTGAAAACTTCTTCAATCTCCGAATCGCCGAGATGAATGCAGCCCCTTGATGCGGCGCGACCGATCGTTGATGGGTCATTCGTGCCGTGAATGCCGATGTGGTCTCCGAGCCCCAGCCAGTATTCTCCCAGCGGATTCTCCGGATCATCGGGTTCCACAATGCCGCCATCGGGGTTGTACCAGGTCGGGTTCTCAAGTTTGTCCTCAACGACGAACTCACCCAGAGGCGTCTTGTGATCTCGACCTGTACCGATGCGGTACTTATTCACATACCAACCATGCGCATGGACAGTTAATGTGAACGCACTGAGATCGACAACGGCACCGAAGGGGCCGCGGACGACTTTCAGTTCCTGCCCGGCCTGCAGTTTCTCTGGTGTCACTCGATTCAGGAGTGCCAGATACTGCCATGGGACATCGTACTGTTTGGCAATCGCCTGCAGAGTCTCTCCATATTCCACGAGATGAGGCGTTCCAAACTGACGCTCGTTGCTGGTGAAGATCAAACTGGCTGTCTCACGAATGCGATCATCAATGGTGCTGCGAAGTTCAGGGTGCTTCCAGTAGATCTCAGAAAGCTCAGCATGGGCATCGAGAATAAGATCATCCTTCAGGCAGTCGTCGATCGTTCGGAGTTTGGCAGCAACCTCTGCAGGCAATACTTTAGGAGGGGAGTCTGCGGAGGAAAGGCTTGGAACCGGTGGTTCCGCGCCTTCATAGGCAGCACCCGTGACATTGGGATCACGTTGAGTCTGTTTGTTCGACTGCACGCTGTCCGCGAGTCTTGTTTCTGCAGCGACCTCTTCAGGTTCCGTCAGCTCGTGATGTGCTGGTCGGACTGATGAACTACTGGTTTGGCGGAAAGGGTCCTGCAGTTCCAGTTCTGATTCTGCTGGCTCCGAAACGCCGGCGCCTTTAACTTGAGGAGACCAGTCATCGTCGAAGGCTTCGTCCTGTGACGGAGTAGCGCCACTCTCTGTGTCCGATGTGGCCAGCGATCCACTGGAGGCCGTGTGAACTCGCGGAATGAGGTCGAAGCTCCATACAAAGAACGCCGCCGCGATCCCTGCGACAACCCACCAGTGCAATTGCACTCGACCACCCGACTTCATGGCGAACGGTTTCATGTTCCGAGAATCCTCAACATCCATGCTGATCAATGAAATCTACCGTATCATGGCACAGGTGAGATTTCAGGGCTATCCCTTGTTTTCGGCGAAAATCCGGCCGTTTTTCCGCCGAGGAATTGAGTTCGCAGAGGCTGCAGATCCAGGAAGCCTGTTTTTATCGAATTGCATTCGAGCAATTTCCGGGCGTCATGCAGTGAAGCCGCAGCGAGATCTATCTGCAATACGGGGCAATGGCGGCGGTCCGGCAGGAGCCAGATTCATATTGAAATAACTGGCAAATGGCACCTTCAAAGCGTCATGCTGAGGTGATCGTCACTGATGATGTGATCTCCGAAACTCGCCTGCATTTGCGAATGCAACGGCTCGATAGACACAACATCTTCATGTTGCGTGATAGCTCGCAAAAAAAGCATTGCGCAACAGAAAAGGGGATGGACGAATCCATCCCCTTTTCCACCGCGAGAACCACCGAAGCAATTCTCTCGGCAGGAGCTTCCCGCTCGGGCCACGCACCCATGTGAGCGGGAACAGGCGAGTTTCCTGACCTTCCCCTCCTTCAAACCCCTGCGGAGTTTATGCAACCAACGAGTCCCACCACACCGTTGACTGCCTCCTGATCCATGGCAAAGCAAGAGGCGTGCCAAAAGAAACCAAGAACCATTCCAAAAGATGCTGTCGCAGAATTGCCGTGTTTCGTGGAGTTGTTTTTCGTTCGGATGATGTCCGCGTTTCTGTGATACCGCCCCGCTTGATTGTTGGTTCAACACTTTCTTCGCAGTGTTGCCTACGAGTTGTGCATTTAGTCGGCATTTGAACACTGCATTTGTATGTGCCGATTTTCATGAACGATTTCCGAGGCAGCTGACGTCGAAGAGCTTTCCAATCTG
>CAIJTV010000284.1:0-3515 GCA_903823635.1 uncultured Planctomycetaceae bacterium | reverse complement strand
CGACCTTGCTCCCCTGCCCGGCTCGACCGGCAGGAAGCCAAGTTTCAAACCCTTCCCTTCCGGTTGGACAAGCCAACCAGGGAGGCGGTGACTGGGGAAGACGTTTGCTAACAGTAAAACGTTGGCTCCTGCTGGGCGAGCCAGCAGGGGGCAGCTTACCTAGGCCCCATCCTGCTTACCACGCCCCATGTCGGCTCGTCCGACATGAGCGCAAGTCTTGAAGTTAGAAAACGAACCACACGACTTTGCTCCCCTACCCGGCTCGACCGGCAGCGTAGTTTCAAGTGTAAATTGGTGTCGGCATCGCTTGAAACTTCCCTTCCGGTTGGACAAGCCAACCGGGGATGCGGTGGCGGGGGAAGACGTTTGCTAACAGTAAAACGTTGGCTCCTGCTGGGCGAGCCAACAGGGGGCCTGTTAAATGACAGATCTTCCGCTCGTACCAGACAAGCTGGTAAGGGGAGAGATCAAATGTGGCTCTGATAGACGATTCGGCGAATCCTAATTCGGAGCCAATGCGCCTTCCGGTGGCTCCTTCATGCGCCAAGTGCCGGACATGCTCCCGGCAATTAGGAATTTTGGTCCTGATGAAACGGCCGAGCCCTCTGGACTTTTTTCCATCCAGAGTTCTTCCCATGACGAAACTTCACCCAGTTGCAACAGTTCTGATTCGGGAACATCGGGCTGCCCATCGGCCCAGGCGGCCACCAGTCGCTGAACCGCTGGCACGGTTTCGGGTTTAATGAAACTGGCGTCGTCAAACCAACGAAAGTAGAAAGCTATAGCACCACTAACACTGCTGTTTTCGGGCGGTGCTTCTGAAAGTCTTCTGATAAATCCACGATCACGACGAACAACCAAAGGCATCGCCAGCGAATTATCCATCGCAATTGGGCGATGGTCGATCCATCCGTTGATTCCCCAACCGACGAGCCTGTCTGTCACGAACATCTCGAGCCCTTGAGTTGGCACAAATACCCCTCCGGGCGAGACACATTTTTGGTTCCATGCAAGCACTCCAAGCGGCGACCGGAACCCAGCCAGCATGTCGGACGACTGAACGTCGATCTGCGCCAAGGTACGGTGATGCCTCAGCGAATGGCCGCCCCCGTTTATTTCAACGTCGACCGCTTCAACAAAAAGCGGATGCGTACGAAATGACTCCGGGGCGACGTAATTCTGCTTCTCAGCAGTGGCTGCGAGAAGCCCATTGACAATCTGAACATCGTCCGGAGTATCGATCTGATAGCTCTTCCCTGCCCATCGAAACGACATCGGGAAGCGATCCGCACCTGAGCTCTGAAGCCTGTGCGCTTGAAAGGAACGCTTCACGTGCACAACGGTTAGCTCGTTTCCAATTGTAATCGTGCCCCGACGATCCAGCGGCCAACCGTAGTCGAGATCCTGAACTAAAACTTGATACCGTCCGGCAGGAATGTCTGTAACTTCCGCGTTGTCCTTTGGCCTGATGAATCGCCCCTCGCCCCAGGTAACATTGGAGCAGTATTCTAACTGTTCCTCTTCGAGTCCCTCGAAGCTCTCTCTTCTGATCCTGATGATGAGCCCTGGTTCGTTGATCCACACCTCGTCGCGTGCGGAATACGATGCAACTGGTGTACTCGCACGCTCAGTTAATATTTCGACGGCATCTGCAAGCGGAATTGATGCTGTCACCTCGGTCGATATGGCATCATGATTGATAGGGAGGCCTGTTGAGGTCTGATCTGATGGGATTGCCGTTGGAATGCGCGATCTGCCAGTCTGAACCGACATGGGTGCCTCAATGTCCGGTGGCGGTGTCAGCGAACGCACCATGACAGGCTCTGCTGTGATGATGGTTATTCGTCCCGGCCCTATGTTGGCTGTGGTGGTGAAGAATCGTTCCTGATTCAATAGGCTGTCGCTGTCATAGGCAACATAGATATTGCGTATTCCCTGAGTCGCCGTTGTTCTCCATTCCCCGGGTCCGCCGGGTTCGAGTGTCGCCCGTTTGCCATCGATCGTGACGTATTTGACGTTCTCCGCCACCGGGGTTCGAATCACGCAATAGGCACGCGGTCCAAGCTCGTCTGGAGCCGGCAGGTACGGGATAATCAGCACAGTGGCAAAGCCCAGACTCGCCATAATTGCAATGCCGAGCGTTCCAACGATGATCCACTCGAGCAATATCCATGGAGTTCTTGCACGTTGTGCGGCCTGAGGAGTTGCGAGCACAGGCGCGAATCGCATCGAGCGCACGAGTTCGGCGAACGACAATGGCGCCGAGTTTTATGATCAGCCATAACATCAAGGCGATCAGCAAGAAAAATATCAACAATGCAGAGGTCTGCTTTGAGCCGGAGCTGCTTATGCTTAGTCCCTGATGTATCGCAATTCCCGCCGCGCACAACGCCACGAACACCAATGACTTCGTCGTCAATCCAAATCCACTCGCAGCCGGCGATGGTGGCGCGATTTGTCGCGCGGCAGCCGGCCGATTCTGAATGAACAACTGCGGGAACCAACGCGTCAGCAGCCAGAAGATGATGGCAGCCGAGCCGAAGACAAAGACCGGTGCGCCAAGCTCAAAGTAGCCTCCCTGCTGACGAATCAACACACCAAGAATTCCGCCTGGAATGATCGCCAGTAGGCTGACTACGAAATTCTGTCTGTTGATCCAACGGCCGCACTTGCAAACAATGCGAAACAGATAGGCGGCCGCCCAAACCAGCAATCCCGTCAGAAACGGCTCAACATCTGCAACATCGGCATAGATCGCTCCTTGAAGCATTGCAAGGAGGAACGAAATCGCCGCTATATCCGGAAGTTGGCTATTCCACCAGATTTCCTTTGCGTCCTCTTCAGGCAAACTCGCCAAAGGTGGCTTTGGAGGTGACTGGGCAGCACCTCGAGGTGAATTGTCGACTCTGCTTTCCAGTACCTGTACCACACCCTCCGCCGTCTGAACCCGTCGTTCCGGTTCCTTCTCCAGCAACCGATGCACGAGCTCACACAACCATTCGGGCAAGTTCGGATTGATCTGAGCCATTGGTCTCGGCGTCTCCTCACACACCTTTTTCATCACGGCCAGCATATTGTCCGCACGAAACGGGCTGAAGCCGGTACACATCGTGTACATCACGCATCCAAGGCTGAACAAGTCGCTCCGCTGGTCGACGATTTCACCGCGAGCCTGCTCGGGAGACATACATTGTGGCGTGCCGAGGATCTCACCGGTGTGTGTGATCCCGCCATCCGAAGTCGTTCGAGCCAGGCCGAAGTCGGTAATCTTGACTCGCTCGACTCCGTTCTCCAGCAGAATATTAGCCGGCTTAATGTCGCGATGAATCAGGCCTCGCTTGTGAGCGGCTGTGAGTCCTTCTGCGATCTGCCGAGAGATACGAATGATCTCCTCCACCTTCAGCGCGCCGACTCGTTTGATCTTGTCGTGCAGAGTTTGGCCGACAATACATTCCATGACCAGAAATGGTAATGTCGTTCGCTCGGTACCGAGTGACGCTTCCTCGGTTCCTTCG
>CAIJTV010000283.1:0-6358 GCA_903823635.1 uncultured Planctomycetaceae bacterium | reverse complement strand
GGACCCATCCGAACAGAAAGCCAACGAAATGCCCCCAGAGCCAGCCCCAACGGAATACAATGAGCTGACCAATTTTGAAAAGTACGTGATCCTAGAAAAGGGCACCGAGCGAGCATTCGTGGGTGAATATACCGACCTGAAAGATCCCGGAACCTACATCTGTCGTCGCTGTAATGCAGCCCTGTACAAATCTGATGACAAATTCAGCAGTGATTGCGGTTGGCCAAGTTTCGATGATAAGATCCAAGGCGCTGTTGAAGAAACTCCGGACGAAGATGGCCAACGCACGGAGATCACCTGCAAGAACTGCGGCGGTCACCTGGGTCACGTCTTCCTCGGCGAACGTATGACGAAGAAGAACACTCGTCACTGCGTAAATTCGGTCTCTATGAAGTTCATCCCGGAAGGCAAAGAACTGCCGCCGGTCGTCAAAAAACCTGCTGAGTCAAAACCCGAAGAAGCTCCAAAGCAGGGCTGAGGGACTCTCACCGCAATGGCCCTCTTTGTAGCATGGCCCTCTCTTTGGCATGGCCCTCAGGAAGCCCTGGCAAGGTGAATCCGATGAATCCGCCCCAGCAACTCCTCGTGGGGCGGCAGATCGCTGAGCGCTTGGTCATTCTGGGCTTTGATCGAAGCCAATATTGAATGAACCATATGCGGATCAGCCGAAGCCGCAAGGGCAGGGGCTCGCCGTGGCAGGCGTTTGTTCCCAGTCAGCAGATGGAAGTAACTGGTCTCAGTAAATGCTTCCGCCTGCAAATTGTCCAGCATCCCGACTTCATCGTAAAGATTAAGCCGTCGTTTCAAATCACCGGAAATCTCCGCTTCTCGCGCAGCAATCCAGAATGCGCTGTCCGTGCGTCGACTGAGTCGATAGTGCATCTGCACAAAGTCGCGGACTTCATCGTAGATCAACGCCATACGCTGGTTGTAATAATCACGCAACGAGTCCACATTGCGGCCGGATGGAAAATTCTTCAGCAGCAGTTCGATTCCGACCTGACTCAGATGAATGCCGCTGGACTCAAGCGGTTCCAGGAAACCGGCTGAAAGCCCAATGGCAACCACATTCTGTTTCCAGAACGACTGCTGACGACCGACACGCATCTTCAGGAAGCGAGGTTCCTGTCCGGCACCGGGATTGAGTTTTGCATGCTGCCGTAGTTCCTCCCAGGCGGCTTCATCGGAAATGAACTGTGAACTGTAGACATACCCCAATCCCAGATGCGAGGCCAGTGGAATATGCCAGGCCCAGCCTGCCGACAGAGCATGGGACTTCGTATAAGGTGGCACAGAACCTTCAGCAGAAATCTTGAAAGCAACGGCACGATCACAGAGCAGTTGGCTGTTCCAACTCTCGAATGGATCTCCCAGAGCGTTATGCATCAGCACGGACTGAAAGCCGGAACAATCCACGAAGAAGTCACCTTCGACTCTTTCCCCGGCGAACAGTGTGACAGCAGTCACATCTCCGCTATCCGCGAATTCAGCATCCTGAACCGCCCCGACAATCTCTTTCACGCCGTTTCGCAGAGCGATATCGCGCAGCCAGCCAGCCAGTGCTTCTGCGTTGAAATGAAATGCATACGACTGAGTCTGTGCAATCGGTGACGGGCAATGAAACGCGTGAGGTGCCTTGCCCGCATTCGATGCGGCCCATTGCAGAGAATAAGCTTCATAGGGCTCCGGGGTACCGAATCGTTTTGAATCCGCCAGCCAGAAGGGAAACAAATCTCGCCCGTCAATTCTTGCGCCACAAACTCCAAACGGATGCCAGTTGTCGTGCCCCTTTTCGTACCAGTCGCAGAATCGAATTCCCAGCTTGTAGGTCGCTTCACACCGCTGCATCATCTCCACTTCATCAGCACCGAGCTTTTTCAGCAACTGCACCATGGAAATCACGGACGCTTCACCAACACCGATTCCACGCGGACCAGGCGGCTCGATAACGGTAATAGATTGCCCAGAAGATCGCATGACCTGTGACATCAGAGCAGCCGTCATCCATCCGGATGTCCCGCCACCAACAATTACAATCTGTTTGTTCGACTCTGCGACTTTGCTACTCATCTGAAACCAACTCCATAATTCTATTGAGCGCAGAACGACTCAGCTCGAAGATGCTCGTCTCAGCCTGTAAGCAGCAATGAATGATCGACCGCCATGATCAGGCACTCCTCGGAAGAGGCTTCAGCAGGTCTTCATGCCAGCCGAATTCTCGGACGTACGCCGCATTCAGCCCCAGACATTGTCGAGAACCGCAAACTTCGCGAAACGCACATTGATGAAACCCATTCCGGTTAAACTCATTCCAGAACCGAGGATCAATTCGCAGTTCCGGTTGATCATTGACCAACGCATCAGCGTCAGATACCAGCAGGCAGTGAGGAAAATTCTTAACCTCGACCTGTCGCCCCATTGCGCGAGCCAAACGAATCGCAGAACGAAGAAACGGCTGCACTTCGAAATGAGAAACAAGGAGGTTCGGATCTCCGTCTTCTGTCATCGGCCAGTAATTCCAGAAGTCCATTTCGACGAGGTTGGGAACCTCCTTCAGCAGCTCTACCACTTTCGGCAGAGACTGGTAACTGAGCTTCGTGATGACAGTATTGGTCATCTGGCGCACGCCTGGAAATTGAGCGAGGTTACGAATCGCCTGCAGAGTTTTCTCAAAGGAGCCGGGCACTTCGGTAATTGAATCGTGAAGTTCCGCAGTGTCAGCCGTCAGGCTGATAAAGAACTCATTGATACCCGCATCGATTAAAGTTTCACAGTAGCGAAGATCAGCCAGTCGCATCCCATGGGTCTGAATCCGCACGTGTTCAAAACCAGCGTCCCGTGCTCGCTGAGCCATCAGGGGAAGGTCTGAGCGAAGAGTGACTTCAGAGCCGGTGAGTATGAGGCCCTTCCATCGGGAAGTTCGGCGATTCTCTTCCAGCAAGTCGGAGAACTCGCGTTCATCGGCCGGACGTAACCAATCCATGGTGTCCAGAATCATGCAGTGACGGCATCGCAGATTGCAGCGAAAGTGAACCGTCATTTCGACGTAGTCAGCATGATTGAAGAAGCCCATTACATTCGCATCCTGCGATAACTCGACGGCCTGATCCCTGATGTAGGATGGGCATTCCTGCCCGTCGCGACCCGAAAAGCCTATGGGCTTGCAGATTCAAGTAGCAGGCAACTTCCCAGTGCCTGAACACCGAAAACTCGGTGGCTCTCGGCTCGTCTCAGACCTTCGCACGGAATGTGCCCGTTTTCTTTCAACGGTATCGTCGATAAACGGACCCGTCCAGCTGACCAAAACAACCATAACATCACCGGAGCCTTCCCCGGCCAACATCCGTCGGAACAATTCTAGTATCGCAGTTCCACGGACAGTGTCGGTCCGGTGAAACCAAGGTTGGATCCAATTCCGTAAACGTCGTCCGACAACGATGAGTTCATCCAGTATTGCGTTTCCCACGCGGTCTTCACATCCAGTTGCACGAACTTGTTCAGATCATGAGTCCAAGCGACGCCAAGCTGATTCTCGGCGACCGTCATGATTTCATCTTCCAATCTCACGGCAGGCATGAAGGGCAGCAGTGCAGAATTGCGAATGTCCCCAATCAAGATCGCCCCACGGACATTACCAAAAAATGCGAACCCACTGTTGCCTATGGCACGACGACCATTCAGGGCAAATGTGGGACCAACGCCTTCAAATGTGGCTGTGCCCACACCGAATAGAGTGGGCGTTTCGCTGGAGTATTCAAGACGTCCGTAGCGAAGGCCGGCTGAGACCTGCATATCCCAGTGTCGCAAACGCTGGTCGAGTGTAATTTCTGTATCCGCAACATCCATCCGGATGCCAAACACGGCGGGTTCGAATGGCGGAAGATATACGAAGCTGTGATCGTACTGCCAAAAACGCCCGCGAACGCCGACTCCGGAATCATTGCGATATCCGAGGACGTAACGCATTCCTGTCTGATAGTCGCCGTCAATAAGTCGCCCGACAGCGCCTAATCCGAAGGCCGCCTGTGAACCTGAAATGTGCGGCTGCAGAAAAGTGACTTCGATATCACCAAACAGGGCTCCGGTCCCTGCGTCCTGTCTTTGAAGCTGCGACTCCAGAGTTTTCATCGGGGCAGAGTATGTCGGCGCTCGGTATTGGGAGAGTTCCGCTTCCAGCCGCTGAACTCGAGCTTCAAGTTCTGTGGTGTCATCTGAAGCAGCCTCGTTTCGAAACGAAGCAAAGCTGGCCACCTCTTGCTCGGGATCCAGTGGGGCATGCCCCGCAATCGATTCGATTTCCGACTGCGCAGAAGCCGCTGCGCAATGCAGGCAGAAGATGAGGCTCAGGTAAACATGACGTTGAAACAGCACTTTCAACCTCCTCCGTGAGTCACTGGTCTCACCGAGACGCTCGAGCTCAATCAGGGCTCAAATCAGGAGTTCCCTGATCTGCAGCGAGCACAACAACGAAATCCCTTAAGTCAACTTGTTCTTTGACTACGATCGACCATCCATCGGTTGATCAAAGCTATCGGAGGCGTAAATACCAGCAACCAATGCCGAACCGAATTCAGCGTTGCTGCATGATCATTACTGTTGTTACGAATTGCCAAACTACGGGTATTGGCCCGTTTCTACGGGTTCTCACCAGGTACCAGCAGCGTATTTGACAACAACACTAAATGATGAACGCGTATTTCCGGGGCGATTTTCAAGAAGGGAAGTGCGTCGACTATTCAGTCTGTCCGCGATGTAAACGCGATTCTTCGAAGGCGTCGCCAACTCCCTGGACGGAACTGGTCCGAAGCAATAACGTCTGCAGATCATCCAGACGTTCTCCTTCTCCCTCTGAATTCGCTGAATCCGAAAACACCAAAGCGCATAAAGGCTCTGACGGTTGACTGGTTTGCGACTGCACGAAAGTAATTGATTTATGCCAATCGAGATCCGATGCCAGTGTGGAAAACGCCTGAAAGCTCCGGACAATCTTGCGGGACGGACGGTGTCCTGCCCAAGCTGTAAAGCGGGGATTCAGGTCCCGGCACTCGCTCCAGCTCCGGCTGATGACGACTTTGAAGATGATGTCGAATACGAAGCGTCACCTCCGCAGAAATCAGTCTTCGGATCATCACCCGCCTTTTCCTCTCCGCGAAAGAACTCTCCGCCACCAGACAATGATCAGCGTTATTCATTGGCCGAGTTTGTCGAGGAGACATCTCAGCAGGATCACGGTCACGGCTTCTTTGAGCTGGAAAGCCCGTACATGCTTGAGGTCAATCTGAATGGGCCGGTATGGACAAAAATGGGGTCGATGGTGGCCTATGTCGGGAACATCAAGTTCACGCGAGAAGGGCTCCTGGAAAAAGGGCTGGGGAAGCTTCTTAAGAAGGCCGTCAGTGGAGAAGGCACAAAGCTGACAAAAGCTGAGGGACAGGGACGACTTTATCTGGCGGATTCCGGCAAGCGGATCAGTATTCTAAGCCTTAATCGCGAAGCAATCTTTGTGAACGGCAACGATCTGTTGGCACTGGAAACGTCTGTTGAATGGGACATCAAAATGATGAAGTCCATCACAGGCATGCTGGCTGGAGGACTCTTCAACGTAAAACTATGGGGAACGGGGATGATCGCAATCACGTCCCATTTTCAGCCGATGACGCTGCGAGTGCGACCTGGCCAGCCGGTCACGACGGATCCGAATGCCACAATCGCCTGGTCAGGGAACCTGACGCCGGAGTTCAAAAAGGATATCTCGCTGAAGACGTTCTTTGGCCGGGGCAGCGGCGAATCAATTCAGATGCAGTTTCAGGGCGACGGATTTGTCGTTGTTCAACCGTACGAGGAAGTTTATTTCCAGGGGCAACATTGACAGCAAAAGAAAAAGACTGAGCAACCCCGATGGGTCGCTCAGTCTTTTTAAATTTTCAGATCTGTTCTAATTCAAATCGAAGCCGTTCAGCAGCCAATCAGGTTCAGCCAAACGACATCCGAAACTAGTTCAGGATCTTCTCTGTGTCTTTTACAATCTTGCCGATGGCTTCAGCGTCAAGCTTGCCATCTTCGAATGCGTAGTTGACCTTAACGTTGGAATCAACCCACATCATGACGGTGACAGAAGCTTTTTCGCTGATCTTGTACTTGGCAGGACCAACTGCGTTTTCGAAAACAGTCAGCGGAGTGTGCTCAATCTTCTGCTCTTCAGCAGCCTTCTTCAGAGAGGCTTCCTGAGCATCTGGATCGTCGGTCAGAACAGTGACGAATGCTGCCATCTTCTTGTCTTCCGCATTCTTGCCAACAACAGCATCAAGTTCTTTGACCAGCTTCAGAGTGTTCTCGTCCATCTTGCGGACGAAAATGC
>CAIJTV010000282.1:0-1755 GCA_903823635.1 uncultured Planctomycetaceae bacterium | reverse complement strand
GTGTATGTGCAGCAGTTGGTGGAAGCTGTGAGCAAGGAACGCCCGGAGCTTGAATGGCATTTTCCAATATTTTCCGAGCTGCCATCTCGTTCGTTCTTTCGCTGGCGAATAGCAAAGAACCTGCAGAAGGAGACGGTCTCTCGGGTAACGATCTGGCCGGAATGGGCGTTTCGCCACAATTCACGCGTGCAGCAGCGGCAGGTGTCTCCGCAGCGACTTGCTCGCGGGCGGTTTGATCTGTTCCATGTGACAAATTCGCAGAGTCAATTCGATATCTTCGAGACGCCGTATGTGATTACGGTCCATGATCTGGCGTGGATGCGTGTGCCACGACATGAGCTGCCCAAACCCAGAATCCACGGGCTCGATCAACTGCAGAGCTTGATCCAGAACGCCGCTCATGTCATCTGCGATTCGGAATGCACTCGTACGGATGTGCTTGAGTTCTGCAATCGACGCCCCGAGGACGTCTCGACCGTGCTCCTAGCCCCTCGGCCTGGATTCTTTCCAAAGCCTGCGGACAAGCCGTCATCTCAAGGCATGCCACAGGGAAATGCTCGCCCCTATTTTCTCGCCGTGAGCACCATTGAGCCTCGAAAAAACTTTGTGCGGCTCGTGAATGCCTTTGCAGAAGTTCATCGTCGTTTCCCTGATTACAAGCTGCTGATCGCTGGTGCCAAACGCAGTGCATGGCCGGATGTAAGAGACGCCATCAGAAAGCATCACCTCGCCGACCACGTCGAGGTACTGGGCCGAGTCAGTGATGATCGCGTGCGTGAATTGCTTTGGGACGCGACGGCTCTTGTCTATCCATCGCTGTATGAAGGATTCGGCCTGCCAGCTCTCGAAGCCATGGCCTGCGGAACTCCGGTTGTCTGTTCTGCGGCAGGTTCGCTGGGAGAAGTCGTGGGCGATGCGGCGATTATTGTGGATCCGCTTAGCGTAGAGTCCATTGCCGACGGAATGGCGCAGATGGTATCCATGGGCGATGGCCGCGATGCGATGATTCGCCGGTCGATCGAGCACGCAGCTCGGTTCTCATGGAAATCCACGGCCGCTCAAACGCTGGCTGTCTACAGTAACGTGCTCCAACGGTAAATCAATGCCGGTGTCTGAGCCGAACCAGCGACTGCAAATCATCTACCTTCATCCACACTTCGTCTCTGACGGTGGGGCGGGACGAATGGTGCTGGAGACGGCTCGGCGTCTGGCGGATTGCGGGCATCAGGTGCATGTCGTTTGTATCCGGGCCGACTCCGCGATTGTTGGACAAGTCGGCGACAGGATTCAGTTCCACCAGATTGGCGGACCGCTATCATCCAGCATTTGGTTTTGGATTCGATTCAATCACACTTGTCGACAGGTGTTGAAGATAATCGATGCCATAACTTCAACTGCGGACGGAATGAAAACAGTCCTGTTTCCGCAAGTGTTCCCGGCAAACTGGTGGGGAGCGTTCATTGCTGAATACCGACCGCAGTTCGCCAGTGTCTGGTACTGTCAGGAGCCATCCGCATTTATTCATTCGAACGTCTGGAAAAGAAGTCTTCTCTGGCCGAAGAATTGGATCGCGATTCTCATCTCGCCACTCATGGCGTGGCTTGATCGACGCCGTTGCAGGCGATTTTCCCGCGTGCTGGTGAATTCCGAATTCTCTCGCCGCAACGTCATTCAAGTTTACGGATTTCCAGACCAGGCGTGTCGCACTGTTTACCTTGGAGTTGACCATCAGCGATTCAAGCCTGACAGCAGTAC
>CAIJTV010000281.1:0-2368 GCA_903823635.1 uncultured Planctomycetaceae bacterium | reverse complement strand
GACGGTGGCGGGAGTCTGCCAGAACGATGGCAACGGTGGCTGGTGCCAATGTGCGGAGTGCGTGGCCATGGATGGCGATCAGGCGGGAACCGGCAAATACTCCAACCGCATGATCGCATTTGTAAACTCGATCGCCGCCGGACGTGCTGGCGATGTAGCTGATCTGACTTGAATCAGCCGGGTCATGCACATGGACCGTGATCTGCTGTTGAACATGCAGTGGGAACTGGTCTCGCAACCATTGCCAGCCATTGCCAGAATAATCCGGTGGCAACAGCAGAGTCAACAAGACACCGCCATCGGTCACCGACTGCAACTGTTCCCAGACCGTTGAGATGATCTCGGCCGCGAACGGAGTTTCCGGATCGACAACCAGGATGACTCGATCACCGGGGACCACGCATCGCACGAGCTCCGGATATCCCAGCGGATTGAGCAAGGCTTCTCGGCAGCGATCAGACGGTAAAATGACCTGATCGGGAATCGGAACCAGAGGCTGATTGACGGAAGTCTGCAGCGACGAACAGACAGGCCCGCTGGTGAGATGGATTTCAGATGGAGTACTCATTGAGCCGTTCGAAGAAGATGGGAGTCGTTACCAGATCCGTCCTGATTGTAACTTCGACAGCGAAACACTTCCTTTCTCAGGCACAATGAATACCAGATTCGAGCAACCGGGCTAAAAATTACTGCGTTTTTGCATGTGGGCACGCTGGGGATTGAAACAGGCCGTGAAAACGCGGAGAACACGAATCAGCGACGCAAAAACAAACGGACAGACACTTTTTCACGGCGGAAGTGATGAGAATCGGAATCCTTGGTGGGACCTTTGACCCGGTGCATTACGGTCACCTGATCGCGGCGGAAACCTGTCGCGAACGGCTAAAGCTGGATCAGGTCCGATTGATTCCTGCCGCCAGTCCGCCGCACAAGCCGGGCATCAAGATTGCCGACGGCCATGCTCGCGCCGATATGTTGAGCCTTGCAGTTTCCGGCTATCCGGAGTTTGTTGTGGATCGACGCGAACTGAAACGTTCGGGCCCATCGTTTACGGTCGACACTTTGCGAGAATTGATGGTCGAGTTTCCGGGGCACGATCTGTACTTCCTGATGGGCGCAGATTCGCTTCGGGACCTTTTAACATGGCGTGAACCAGAAGAAATTGCACGCCTTGCAACAATCGTGGCCTGCAATCGTCCGGGAGTTGCAGAAGTCACATCGTCACAGATCGTGGAATGGGTTGGGCTGGAAATTGCAGCCAGAGTGCTGTCTCTGACGATGCCCGGCACAGATCTCTCCGCCACTGAATTGCGGCAGAGAATTGCGGACCGGAGGACGTTGCGATTTCTGACCCCGCGAGCCGTCGAGGTATTTATCTCGCAGCACGGGCTGTATAAGTGAGGCACTCATACGGTTCGAAGTGTCGGCTTCTGCGAACAACATCCGTTCGGGAAGTCGGATTTTCCAGAGTGCGTTCTTCATTTCACGCAGAACCAATAATTGGACCAGAGTGCTCTCAGTCATGGGCCGCAAGCAAGGCCTCGTCTCGACGGAGCGAGACGGCTACTTTGAAAACTGACGGATGAACGTCGGAGGGCTACGTTAAGATGGCTACAGAACTTGAACTACCGTGTTTCTGCCGGAAGGCGCGGGCGTCGCGGTCGAGCAGGTAGACTTTGCGGATTATGTGACACTGCAAACGTTCACCATTCAGCAACGTGCTGACTGGAGTTCTCACTGAATTGCGGCCACTCAGCCGATGAAACTGACAAGGCGTTCGGAACAATTAAGCCAACATTGTCAGAAATTCGGAGAATTCCTTTCACGAATTGCGGTCGAAAGGCATCTCTCTGGTGTTCAGACAGTGGAATCGTCGACGTCCTGGTCCCTATACTCAAATCGGGCAGCACTACAACGTTGATTTCCTCTGAGAGAACCGGTTCGAAATCTCGTCGAAAAGGTTCGCTGAAATGTCCTGAGGTTGTTTTCCACACGGTATGAACTGAGGCCGGGTTTTCGCGGGATACCTTTATAAATCAGCCTCAATCGGTGCCGCGCACAGAATAAAGCTCTGTCGGAGTTGACAATGAAGCATCTGCTTTTGCATGCTCGGTGTCTGGTCCTTGCGATCTGTCTTGCGACTTCAGCGAAGTACGCTGCGGCTGATGTTCCAGAGCCGTTGCAGCAGCGACAACAGCAACTCACGTCAGCCCTGTCGAAAGTTCGACTGGCGGTTGTTGGCGTTTCAGATGGAATGGGCGTCGGCAGCGGCATTGTCGTCAGTCGCGATGGAATCGTGCTGACGGCTTCACATGTCGTCGATTCGGGCCGCAGGTCACGGCGCAGCACGGTGACGATTACTTATCCT